>JAUVQR010000251.1 GCA_030598065.1 Planctomycetota bacterium
GGCCCTAATTTATTGTACACTTTGCGACAAAAGACATTAAAGGTGAAGGAGTCCCCCGGAGTGGCAGGTAGTGGCAGGTAGTGCCTGTCCTGTAAAAAACTCATTATGAGACATTGTATATCAAAAGAGTTTTCGAGGGAAAAGCTATTTTCAGATTTGAAAGGAGGCTTTATGCGATTGGGGAAACTGTTATTTGCATGTGTGATTGCGTTTACGCCCTTCTTGTTCGTTTCGCTGCCGGCGGCTGCCGACCAGCTTAGCGACACCGAGATCGGCCAGTTTCGTAAACTTCTAGAGCAAGAGAAGCTAGCGCCAGAAGCTCCGGCCGGCGCTCTGACCGATGAAGAATCGGGCGCGCTACGCGGGATGTTGGATCAATTCAAGGGAATAACCTTTGGCGGGTTTGTAGAGAACTTCTACCAGTATGAGGGGTATACCCACCCCAACGCTGCGGATTCTCCCGCCATTACCCCGAAGGTGTTTGACAGGCAGGTCAACTCGTTCACCGTGAACAACATTGAGTTGTGGATCTACAAGGAAACTCCAAATCCCGGTGACATCGGTTTCAAGATGACCCTGAACTGGGGCGATACGGCCAGGCGCGTCACGTTTGTCGGTCCCGTGACCGATGACGGGGCCGTTCAGCCCAACCCCCCTGGTGCTCCCACCGGTGGTAGGCAGACGACCTTCACGGAAGGTTTTGTCCAGTGGAACATTCCCATTGGCAAGGGCATCACTGCCAAGTTCGGTAAGTTCGCCACATGGGTAGGCTACGAGGTATGGGAGGCGCAGTGGAACCCCAACTTCTCCCGTTCTTATATCTACGGATGGGCTATTCCGTTCACCAACACGGGTTTCGGCATCAGCTATCCCGTGACGGACAGGTTTACCGCCGACTACTACTTCGTAAACTCGTCTGACACGTTCGTAAACAACAACAAAAGCTTCACGCACGGTGTTCAGTTGGATTATGCGGTGCCGGACTTCCTGTTCATTAAGGACATGAACCTCCACTTTGACGGCCTATGGGGTCCAGAGAACGCGGCCGACAACGACACTTGGAACCAGATATACGACGTTTCAATGGCGTTTTCACCGTCGTTTTTACCATATCACGAGAGGTTTACTCTGGTCACCAACGCCAACTGGAACCGGAACGGCGCGGCCGGGACGGCGAACAGCGGCCGTCACATATCAAACCCTACGTCATGGGGCGTCGCCCAGTACATTGTCTATGAGCACAACGATTGGATTGGCGGTGCGATTAGGGGCGAATACTTCAATGATACGGAGGGTAGGGCTGGGATTGCTGGTTTCGGTGCTGCGTCTCTCGCAGAGGTCACCGGCACGATTAACCTGAGGATAAGAGAGAAGATGTTCCTAAGGCCGGAGATTCGTTACGACAAGGTACTCACTGCTCCGAACATTTCTAATCATGGGTGGACTCGGAGCGAGGACAAGGCCCTTACCGGTTCGTTTGCTGTGACGTATGAGTTCTAGGTTTTAAGGTTTTTTAGTAGTAACTATGGTCTCCTTGGCTGCTGGGCTTTACGTCAGTCCAGCAGCCAGTTTTTTTGGGACACGGTTTTAACCGCCGTGTTTCCGGACTGATTAGTGTGGCGCGTCTATGGCTAACACAGTCTTACTTGCAATCCTCTTTTCAGCGTCTTCCCTGTTACTCTCCCTCCCCTTCATGACCACCGTCTCGGCTGAAGAGTCGTGGACGGAAGACACGCATGACAAGGCCCTGTACTCGGGCAACGTCCTTCTCGTGCCACCCTTTCAGGACCCGGAGGAGTTTGACATGATATACGGCTTCGAGAGGGGGATGAGGGAACTCAGCATAAGCGTGGGCGGCAGCCGCACTCTGGATGAGCCGCATGTATACACCTTCACGCTCACGCCAAGAATGGGCTGGATACTGGCCACGTTTAACTGGCCCAGAGGGGCCCTTGAGTTTGAGGTGGAACCATTCGTCAGCGTAGTAAAGATACCCAGCAATTCCACCGACGATTCCACCAACGAGTTCACCCAGGAATTTGGCGGCACGTTAATGTTAGGCTACAATTTTGAGACCGGCACCAAACTGGTGCCATTTGTGCACGCCGGCGCCGGGGCTATGTATGCAGGCGATAAGATGTTAAAGGTAAAAGAAAAAGGGACAAGCAACAAGTACCTGTTGAAGACGCGTATCAACGCCGTAGCGCAGATAGGCCTCGGCGTAAAGTACTTCATAAAGAAAAGGACCGCGCTCAACGTTGAGACCCGTTTCCGGCATGTCTCCAACCCGACCAAAGACGACAAAGAAACCGATGACGCGGGCCTTAACTCCATCTTTTTGCTGGTGGGGCTGTCTTACTTCTACTGAAGAGGGAAATTCCTCCTTGTGTATCGTTGCGCCCTTCACTGCTTTTTCGGCCACCGCGTTGGCCCGCATGGTTGTCAACACATAAATCCCGGCCAACAACGGGATCAACCAAATCAGGCACTTGACACTAGGGCAAACACCTGGTATCTTCAGCTTCCGTATTATTTTGTGACAAGATACCATCTATAGACCTAGTATAAGATAAGGCGTGGGGCCGTAGCTCAATTTGGTTAGAGTACCAGATTGTCGATCTGGTGGTTGCGGGTTCGAGGCCCGTCGGCCTCGCCATAATATAAGCCTTGGACTTACGACGTAAGTTCAGGGCTTTCTTTGTTTTAGGACGAGGGACAAATAGGGAC
>JAUVQR010000369.1 GCA_030598065.1 Planctomycetota bacterium
GTCCGAGAACAGCCGCGCCATCTCCGGGCCGGCGTATCTGTCTGCCAGCGGGTTCTGGTATATGTCGTGTCTTTCTGTCAAGGAGTCCGGCTCCTCTCTAACTGCGTCGTTGTTTTTCAATTAATATTATAATGTATCGGTCGAGTTCGCTATCGTTAGGCCATCAGCGCACTTTTTGTAAAGAGCGCATTGAACACAAGGTCTTTTGCTTCGATGTTTTCTCTGCCGCCCTCTTCCCGGTCTATCACGCAGATGACGTCCTCGACCACGGCCCCGGCGGAACGCAGTACGTCCACGCCCACCAACGACTGCCCCCCCGTTGTGACCACGTCTTCTATCAGCGCGACCCTATCGCCCTTTGAAAGCTGCCCCTCTATCTGGCGCGTGATGCCGTGTCCCTTGGCCGCCTTCCTTATAATTACAAAAGGGAGTGCCGTTCTTATGGACAGGGCGGTGACCAGCGGAATACCCCCTATCTCCATACCTGCAAGTTTTTTTGTATCCGGATGAAGCATCTCGGCGATGTGGGTGGTTATGGCGTCCAGAAGCTCCGGCCGGGTCTCAAAGGCGTACTTGTCGAAGATGTAGTCGCTCTTCTTGCCGGAACTGAGCGTAAAGTCGCCGGTCTTATAGGCGACCTGCATTATTTTCTTGCCGAGTTCTTCCTTTGTCGACGGCGATTCAAGCATTGACATGGGTGCCTCAGGTCTCAAATAAAGCAAGAGACTCAGACCGTGCAGACTTTCATGCAAGGGACAGTAAATATTCTAACATTTTTATCTTTCTATTAGTAGCAGATTTATGCGCGCTCACGCCACTATTGCGCAGCTAAAACTCGTTCAACGGAAAGACCTTTTTCAGGTTATATATGAAGAGTATTCCTGGTATGACAAGGCACGCCATAGTTAGGGCCCATTGTGCTATTTTCAGGCCCTTCGCGCCTGTGTAGTTCACGAGAAACCGCGGAGGCCGTCGGCGCAGGCGGATACTCAATAAACACGCAAAGGACTGTATCATGAAATACGTCAACAAGAAGCCGTTTATGGTGCAGGACGCGAGGCTTA
>JAUVQR010000010.1 GCA_030598065.1 Planctomycetota bacterium
ACAGGCCGGCCAGGGGGACGACAAGGGAGGAGACAGGCCCGGCAGCCAGGGTGGCGGCCAGGGTGGCGGTGACGAATCGGCGGGCGCCGGAGAGAAGTTGGCCTCGGCCTCAGACGGCGGCGCGGCGCAGGGCAAAGAAGGCTCCTCTGCATCAGGATCAGGATCAGGATCAGGATCAGAATCAGATGGACAAAAGGGGTCTGAATCCGGCGGCTCCGATAAACAAGGCGGAGGACAGGCTGGCAAAGGTAGTGAAGGCGCTGAAGGCGCCGAAGGCGGCAAAGAAGGCCAGGGTGACAAAGAAGGCCAGGGCGCCGATCAGGTAGCCAAGTCTGGCGGTAAGACCGGTCAAGATACGCAAGAGTCTGGCGGCGCTTCCGGTTCACCTGGTTCTAAAGAGGGTGGTGGCCGAGCTATGAATGAAGGTCAGGAAGGCCAGGGAGGCTCCGCATCCGCCTCTACATCTACACAGCCCGGAGACACGAAGACGGCTCAGTCCGCCGGTGAGAAACAAGATGGAGGGCAGCAAGGGAAGGGCGACCAGCAGGGCTCTGCATCTACCTCCACACAAACCGGAGACACGAAGACGGCTCAGTCCGCCGGTGAGGAACAAGGTGGAGGGCAGCAAGGGAAGGGCGACCAGCAGGGCTCCGCATCTACATCTACACAGACCGGGGGCATGAAAACGGCTCAGGCCGCTGGCGATAAGGGCGATTCAGGGGAAGGCGCCAAGAGTCCCAGCATGCAACCCGGCACCGGGTCGGGGGGGGGCGCGGGTAAGGGTGGAAAGGGCGGAAGGAGCGGTCAGGAGTCCGGTAAGAGTATGGCGGAAGGAGCGGGAGCCGGCGATGGCGCCGGAGAGGGCGCCGGAAAGGGCAGTAGTAGTGGGGGCAAACAGGGCGGAGGCGGACAAAAGGAGGCTGGCGGCGAACTCAAAGGCTCTCAGGTGGCGCAGGGTGGCCGTAAGACCGGGGCTGGTGATACCCAGGGGAAGGACCAGGCGGGAGACAAGAATCAGGAGGGACAGAAGGGACAGGAGGGGCAGGGAGACGCCGGGACGGCCTCTGCCGCGGGAGGCAAGGATTCTCCCGGACCGGGCAAGGCGGGTGGAGGAGCGGGCAAACCGGGTGAGCAGGGAGGAGGTGCCGGGCAGAGTGGAGACCGGGTCGCAATGAGGTCCAGAGAGACTCCGGGGGAGCGGTCCGGAGGCACAAGCCAGGGAGGGCCAGTTGATGTCCGGCAACTGAGGAGGGAGATACAGCGCACCGCCAAGAATATTTCTTACGACCTGGAGAGGTTGGAAAGGGTAGCGCGCGCATATTCCCAGCGGCAGCAACAGCAACCTGCTCAGCAGGGGCAGGGTTCTTCTTCAGGTTCAGGTCCGGGGCGGGATGGGCAGGAGTCGTCCGGTACGGGACAGTCTGAGGCGGAAGACCGGCAGGGCCAGCAGGAGCAGCAGGGACAGGAGGGACAGGACGAGGGTGAACGATTCTCAGAGAAAGCCGGCGAGAATGAGGGACAGAAGGATGGAAGTCAGACCGGCGGGGTAGGGCCGGGCGCGCCCTCTTCCGGACGCAAGTTTGGCAGTCAGGGCGGAAAGGGATCGCAGACCGGAAAGGAAGGCATGTGGGGCGGCCATGAGGGCGGTAGCCAGCCTGGCCCCGGTCTATATTCCAATAGTGAAGAGTACGTGGATACAGGCGCCGATTCCGACAAGACGTTTGACCTGCGTGTAAGGGGCGATGACATGGATGCCGGTGAGAGCCGCGATGTAGAGAGCAGCGGCACAGAGGTGATAGAAAGTACAGATATACTCAAAAAGTACGCTCCTACCGTTGGGGTGGACACCGAAGCGAGCTTGAGCAGCGAACAGGCCGAAGACGATGCGATAACAAAGACGCATATACCGGTGGAGTACGAGTCAATCATAAAAAACATTTACATAGACAAAGAGTGAGAAGATGAAACTCAGCCAGACAATGACAAAGGCGAACAGGGCTACAAGTGCGGCCGTTGAAGTCAAGGCCTTCAGCAGGGATTTCAGCAACACTGTAGACGAGATGGGCAAGGTGATAGTCGGAAATGAGGAGCTTATCCGGAACATACTGATTGCCTTCTTCTGTGGCGGGCACGTGCTTATAGAAGGCCTTCCGGGCCTGGGGAAGACATTACTGGTAAAATCTCTTAATAAGGTTCTCGGCTTTGAGTTTAAGAGGATACAGTTCACCCCCGACCTTATGCCTGCGGACATAATAGGGACGCAGCTTGTGGTTGAGAGAGAAGACGGACGTAAGGAGTTCAAATTTGCCAAAGGGCCTATCTTTGCGAACATAATACTGGCGGATGAGATAAACCGTTCTACGCCCAAGACCCAGTCCGCCCTTCTGGAGGCCATGGGCGAGCACCAGGTGACCGTTGCCGGCACTACTAGTGTGCTGGAGGAGCCTTTTTTCGTGCTTGCGACGCAGAACCCTATTGAGATGGAGGGCACCTATCCCCTCCCGGAGGCCCAGATGGACAGGTTCTTCTTTAAACTGAACGTACAGTATCCGAGCCATGAAGAACTCAGGGACATACTCAGCCAGACCACTACGAGCGAAAGCTACGAACTCAGGAGGGTGTTTGCGGAAAGAGAGGCCTTGAAGCGTGTGATGGAAATGCGGCGGCTGGTCCGGGACGTGCTTGTATCGTCGGACGTTCATGAGTATATAGTTAACATTGTTATGGCCACGCAGCCGGGTCTCGACGGCAATGTCGCCGGTTTGAGCGACGACATGCGTGAGTACGCGAAAAGATACATAAATTACGGTACCAGCCCGAGAGGCGGGCAGGCCATTGTGCTGGCCGCAAAGGCGTCGGCCCTGCTTGATGACAGGATAAGCGTCAGCTTCGAGGACGTTGACCAGGTTGTCGTCCCGGCCCTGAATCACAGGATTCTTGTCAATTTTGAGGCGGAGGCTGACAACGTGACCACGCGTGACGTCCTCGAGAAGGTAATGGGCGAATTACGGCATGGGGAGTAGCGGTTATGCTGCGAGATATATTTAGGCCGGGTTTCCTGCGAAGGCTGGAGTTTCTGAAAATAGACGTTAGGAGAGTTCACCTTTCCGCCAGAAAGGGCGGGTATGAGTCGGCGAACAAGAAGGGCACCAGCCTGGAGTTTGCCGATTACCAGGCGTACAACCCCGGTGACGACTTCAGGTATATAGACTGGAATCTTTACGGCAGGCTGAACAAGCTGCTTGTAAAGACGTTTAAGGAGGAAGTGGAGCTATCGGTCCACGTGCTTTTGGACACCAGCCTGTCCATGCTTTACCCGGAGGGTGACAAGAAGTACGAGTATTCTAAGAAGATAGCGCTGGCCCTTGCCTACATAGGGCTTTCCAGCCAGAACAGCGTGCGAGTCGCCGCCATAAACGACTCGTTACCGGAAGACACCGGGAGGTATATTATCAGGCAGACGCCGTTTTTCTACAAGTTGAATGGGATTTTCAGGATAAAGGACTTTCTAGACGGGATTCACCCCGGCGGTGAGGCGGACCTGCAGGGGTTTCTGTCGAGATACGTATACGAGAACAGGGGCAAGGGTGGGTCCGTTATTATAATATCCGATTTTATGGTGCCGCCGTCTTCATACAAGACAGCCATCGATTTACTCAGATTCAAGAACTACGACGTAAAGGTCATACAGGTGCTGGGCGCCGACGAACTGGACCCGTTCAAGAACCTTAGCAGCGGTGAAATAATAGACGTGGAGACACAGGAACGCAAGGTGGTGAACGTCACCGGCGCCGTAAAGAAGAAATACCACAAGCTGCTGAGTGAACATAACACGGAACTGAGAAACTATTGCAGGGCAAACAAGATGGCCTACATATTGGCCAGGACGGATATGGAAATAGAGGATCTTATCCTGAGGGAGTTTCCCAGGATAGGGTTTGTAAGGTGACCGCCCAATGGGAATACTGAACCCTCTCGCGCTGGCTTATTTGCCGGTAGTCGGTCTGTTGGTCCTTATCTACCTGTTTCGCAAGAAACGCAAGATGATTCCCGTACCCAGTTTTATACCCTGGAGGGGGATGAGACAGGATACCGTGCGAAGCAAGGCGTTCCTTGCGGACATCCTGTTTTTCCTGCAACTTATAGCCCTTCTACTTCTCGTTTTCTTCCTAACTCGCCCGTACCTTCCGTCCTTTACCAGCGGCGTGATAGGCAGAGACATAATCGTTTTGCTGGACACCTCCGCTAGTATGCAGACGCAAGAGGGCGAGCGTACCCGTTTTCAGATGGCCCAGGAGCAGGTGCTAGAGCTGGTGGACGGTATGGGCATTGGTGACAGCATGCAGATAATCACCATTCACACTAGACCGCACATACTGAACGATTTCTCCAGCAACAAGGAGGAGTTGCGCGAACTCGTCCGGGGTCTTAAATCCGTTGACAGCGGCACCAATCTGGACGAAGGGCTCAGCCTTACCGTGTCTTTGCTGGGTCACACGGACAGGGGCGAGCTGCACGTCTTTACTGACACGGAAAGGCCGGGCGGCATGGGCAGTAACGTGAGATTCGTAAATCTTGCCGAATCGTCAAGAGGCAACCTTGCCATAACCGGCCTGGACGTCTACCAGGACATGTTCAAGGAGTACAGGGAGAGAGAGGCATACGTTACCGTTGAAAACTTTTCCGAAAATCCAAAAACGGTCCTCATCAAGTCTTACCTTAACCGGTTACCTTTGGAAGAGCAGGTCGCAGAGCTTCTTCCCGGGGAAGAGAAGACCATAAGAATCAGGGGTATCAGGGGGCCCGGTCTCTTGAAGGTTGAACTGGAGCCCGGCGACGCACTCGGTGTAGATAACAGCGCCTACGCCATCATCAAGCACAAGAAAACGCTGCGCGCCCTGGTGGTGGCTGAGGAGCGGCTGTTTGTCGAGGAGCTTAGAAGGATTGAAAATGCAACGCAGCAGGTAGAGTTTACCGTGATACAGCCGGGTTCATACGGGCCCGGGGAGACGAAAGATTACGACATGGTGATATTCCATCAGTATGTTCCCAGGGAGCTTCCGGATAAAAACGCCCTCTTCATTTTTCCCGACAAAGACAATACCGCCTTTCCCGTGGTGGACTGGGTGAGGGGTGCAAGCTTTATCGACTGGGACAGCTCAAGCCCTATAATGAAGCACCTTGATTACATGGATGACATTTGGATATACAAAGCGCTTTACCTGGTGCCTGATAAGGGCCTTGAGCCGCTTATAATGGCGGCGGGCACTGAAGAGGATTTTCCGGTGGCCCTTGCGGGCACTACTGAGGGAAAGAAGGTGGTGGTTTTGGGCTTTGACGTGGCCGATTTTAACCTGTCAAAGGCAAAGAGCGTGCCCATACTAATCATGCTTCTCAATATCATACAATGGCTGAATCCGTACGGCGCGGAGACGTATCAGATAATGACCGGAGAACCCTTCGAGGTGAACCTGGAGGACCGGGGCGGGGCGAGAGAGGTTACACTGGTGATGCCGGACGGAAAGACCTTGAGCCTGAACACCGCGGAGAATCCGCTCAGGGTAACTGATACTTACCTTAAGGGAGAATACGTCTTGAAAGACGGTGAAAATGAGACGAGGTTTGTTGCCAATTTGTTCAACGTGAAGGAGTCGGACATCAGGGCCATAATTTCGTCTCAGGAAGGTGAGGACTTTGAAGAAGCTATGGCGTCTACGTACGTGAAAGAGAAACAGCTGGACCTGGGCCGTTACATCCTTGCCTTCGTGGCCCTGCTGCTTCTTGCCGAATGGATTTTTTACTGCCTTAGAGCCCGGACGATGGTGGCCTAGAGATAATGGACATACGATTTGAATATCCCATATTTCTCAAGCTTCTGTTCTTCCTTCCCATAATCTGGGGGCTGACATTCCTGGCGTTCCGCAGGTTGCCGCTGTGGCGTATACTCCTTTCGGGTTTACTGCGGTGTCTTGTACTGGCCCTGATTATACTGGCTCTGGCGGGAATACACCGGGTAGAAGAGAAACCAAGTGACCTTGCGGTTGTGTTTGTGGTGGACGTGACGGACAGCGTGCACCAGGAAAACAAGGCGTGGATAAACGATTACATTAAAGAGGTGGACGAGAAACTTGACGACAACGTGAAGCGTGGTATGGTTGTTTTTGGCACGGATGCGCAGGTGGTTTCACCTATGGGCAACAGGCTGGACGTGGAAGACGTTGAGTGGGAACTCGACACGACACGCACCAACGTCGCCGGCGGGATGCTGTCCTCCATCAAGCTCCTTCCGGAGAGGAGCGTCAAAAGGATAGTGCTTCTGACAGACGGCAATGAGAACCTGGGCAAGAGCCTGCTGGCCTCGTCTATCCTTGAGCAAGAGGACGTCAAGGTCTATACCGTTGAGTTGCCTCCTCCGCCGGCCGTAAGAGAGGTGTTGGTAAAGAAGCTGCTGGTCCCTCAGGATGTCAACTACGGAGAGATGTTTGACGTTCGAGTAACCGTTGAGAACAAGAATGAATACCCGGTGAAAGGGAGTGTAACCCTGTTTGAAGGCGATGAGATTCTTAACAGATGGGACGTTGAGCTTCCGAGGGGGCTCAGCGTCTTTGAAGTGCCGTACAGGGGTGACGAAAAAGGTTTCATAGAATTTCACGCCGACATAGATGTGGAGACCGAGAGCGACACCAACAGCGAGAATAATCACGGCCAGGCGGCGGTCAACGTGGAAGGCAAACCCCGCATACTCTATGTCCGTGGGGACCTGGGCAAGAGGCCGTTCCTGGTTGACGCGATGGAGCAAAAGGACGTGGTGGTCGATGCGGTGGGAGTGGACGGCATACCGAAGACCCTGAACGAGATGCGTGAGTACGAGAGCATCGTCTTCTCCAACGTGCCGGCCTCCGCCGTGAGCAGGGGGCAGATGGACGCGCTAAAGAGCTACGTCGGGGACTTTGGCGGAGGTTTTATTATGGTCGGCGGCGTGCACAGTTACGCCCAGGGAGGTTACGCAAACACGCCGATAGAAGAGATACTGCCCATTGACGTGATTTACGGAAAACCTTTCAAGGAGAAGAAACCGAAGAGGGCGTCCATAATGCTTCTTGTCGACAAATCCGGGAGCATGACCGGCAAGAAGATATTTGCCACAAAAAAAGCGACTATAGCGCTGCTTAAACAACTGAAGGAGGGCGATCAGTTTGGGATGATTGCCTTTGACGTGATACCTTACGTCATAATGGAGTTGGGTCCTGTCGGGAACGTGTCAGGGAAAGACCTGTTGGGAAAGCTGACCAGCCTGAGCGCCGGCGGCGGTACGGACATATTCCCTGCCATGAAAGAGGCGTATAACAGGCTCTCGCGTACCGGCGCGAAGGTCAACCACGTCGTGCTTCTTTCAGACGGCAACACAAGGTCCATCTATTACAGCTATGAGGCGTTGATGGATAAGTTCAAGAAGGCCAATATATCGATCTCTACGATTGCGATAGGCGGCTGGCTGGTAAACACCCGGCTGCTGAAGGACATATCCACGAGGACGGGCGGCCAGTTTTATCGTCTGAGGGATATTGATGAACTGCCAAGACTTGTCGTAATGGATGCGGATGCCGCCCTGACCAGGGCTGATTTTCATGAGGAATATTTTGTACCCCGTCTTGATACGTCGAGTGAGATACTGAAGGGGTTCTCGCAGGAACAGGTGCCGCCGCTTAAGGGCTATTCGCTGACAAGGGCAAAGGCCAGGGCGGACGTGCCGTTGTTGACGGAGATAAGGGGCAAGCCCGACCCCATCCTTGCGAACTGGCGCTACGGACTTGGAAAGGTGGTGGCCTATACCTCGGACGCCGAGGCCCGTTGGTCGTCAAGGTGGGTAAACTGGGCAAAGTACAACAAGTTCTGGTCTCAGACCGTGCGTTGGTCCATGAGGGATAAGCCCAAGGGGAGTTACTCCGTAAGGGTGGAGGAGGATGACGGAAAACGCGTGCTTGTGATAGAATCAGGGGGGGAATGGAAGGAGAACGCGCAATTAAAGGCGCGTATAATCTCCCGGGATTCCGAGGTACAGGAACTGAATCTCAGGCAGATTGCGCCCAAGAGGTATACGGCGTCTTTGGAAGGCCTGAAAGCCGGACCCTACGAGATAGATTTCGCCCGCGTTGAAGGTAACGGGGTTGTAAGCCGCATGACGAAAGGTGTACTGGTGCCGCCGGAAGGGAAGACGATAGCGGTTGAAGACGTGACCCGTGGGAATAACGTCGGGTTGCTTAAACTGATAGCACAAAGGACAAATGGCGAATTTAACCCGGATATTGAGACCATTACCTTAAACACTGAAATAATACTGTTGACGGAAGACCTTTCTAAGTGGTTGATTCCCATAGCCATGGGACTTTTACTCGCGGATATTGCTGTTAGAAGGATAGGTATCGTTTAGAATATGAAGATGACCTGCTTAACCAGGATGGCCGCTACGGTCTTTATTCTGTGCCCGTTGACCCTGGGCCTGCTTGCCGACGCGAGGGCGGCTTCTTTGTTTTCCGGTTTAATCATAGCCCAGAGCCAACAGCGGGGGGTTAAGGTTGTAGAGGTCCGTCCGGATTCTCCTTCCGGGAAGGCGGGTATCAAGGTGGCGGACGTCATCATAGAGATAGGTGGAGAGAAGGTTCTGTCGTTAGATGACTTTGTGGCAAAGTCGCGCGGCAGGGGTAAAAAGATACCCGAAATCAGGGTCAAGGTGCTAAGGAAGGGGAAATTGCTTGACTTCGTGATTGCCTCGTATAGTGTGCCCATTTACCAGGCGTGGAAGATAAAGGCGGTGGAGCCGCCCTATACAAGCCTGGGAGGTGTCTCGCTGTTTCAGCACTGGGTTGGAAAGGGCGACAGAGAGCTTGCAGAGAACAAACAGGAAATACCCGTTAACGCGAAGATTCTGAATTACAGAGAGGCCATAGGATTCTACTATTTTGCGCTGCATTATTCACCTACGTCTGTTACGGTCGGGCTGAAGCTGGGGGATGCGTACAAGGATATGGCGGAACTATATCAATCCGGAGGTTCTCTGCCGGAAGCCGTACGGAGCTATGGCATGGCCGCTGAAATCTACGATAAGAGCAGCCGCATAGCCACAAAACAGGCCGAGCTGGAAAAAATACTGGCAGGCCTTCAGAACGTTGAGGAAAGACTCTTTATGTTATTGCCCCAGGAAGAGTGAGGGGCGTTTCCCTCTTTTGCATGAATCAAGAGTAACCGGAGATGACTATTCGCTGCTCAAGGGGTTTTCTGGGTGTTAACAAGCTCGCGCCCGTATTGTTTTTTCTCCTTCTTGTTCACGGTTGTGCGGAGAAGGTCGTGGAGATACCCCTGCATAAGGACGGGGTAAAGAACATAAGCACTGTCGCGATACTGACCCCCATCGCCAGGCCGGACATATCCATAAACACCGTCTCAGATGACAGGCTCCTTCTGATGCTCTTTAGCGGGCCGGCCATATTGCCGCAACTTATGCTCCAGGCGGCGATGATTGACGCGCAAAGGGAGGACACCAAGAGATTCAACGTGCTGACGTATGATACGCACGTCGGCCGTATGCTGAGGGAAAGCCTTTACAGGAAGCTCAAACGGCAGGCGCCGTTTCATATCGTACCACCGGACGTGGTAGACGATGACATCGGCGTGTATGCGTTACAGGATAAGAAAGAGAAGACAAAGGATGATTACGAGTCGATAGCGAGGAGGCTGGGCGCAGACACGATAATTGAACTGGACGTCCTCTCATGTGGCATAAAAGACCCCGGTGTGTTCTCAAGACCTCATACACTGCTCATAGCGAAGGTTGCGATGATAAGGGCCAGAGGTAAAGTGATACTGTGGCAGACAAAGGTGGGTCAGGCAATTCCGCAGGGCAAAAAGTTCGGTTTTGATTACGAAAAGTACGAGGCGGATGAAGCCAAGCTTCTTAAGGAGGAGCTGGACACGGTTGCGGGTATGCTGTCGGAGCAAATAATCGAGGCGATGGGCTTTAAGGCCCAGCTGCCTACCGCGAGGCTCCTTGAGCCGGCCGGACGCCCGGGTATCTTACAAGTTCCCGCGCGTGAGCGCGTCAAGTAATGTTGCTATATCCGGAATCAGGGCATCCCTGGCCTGCCGGCTGAGCGTGAATAGCTTGACGTCTTTTCTTTTCTTGATGCCGTCTGTGAAACCGTTCCCGGATTCCGATATAACGGCCAGGACCGGCGCGGGCCCGTCAAGGGCCTGTAGCACCAGATTCTTGAACCGGTTAGAGAACATTTCCATCTTGCCTATTTCGTCGATAACGATAATCTCTCGCCTGCCTACGGCCTCTTCCAGTTCAGGCAACGCCGTGTTTTCAAAGGACGTTACGTCAACCCCGTATCTTCCTACCCTGGGAACGCCCTGAATGTCGGTGTGCGCAAGTACGCAGTCCCTGCCCCCGAACGTCTTTACCGTAAACCCTCTTCTTTCCCTGCCGTCTCTTATTTCTTCGGTGTAGAAACCACGTGGTCTTATGTCCAGGGCGGACAACACCT
Source organism: Planctomycetota bacterium (assembly GCA_030598065.1). Taxonomy (GTDB): domain Bacteria; phylum Planctomycetota; class Brocadiia; order Brocadiales; family Bathyanammoxibiaceae; genus Bathyanammoxibius. Next base: position 10,545 of record JAUVQR010000010.1, read on the forward strand.
TCTTGATTGCGGTAGTCTTTCCAACGCCGGGCCTGCCGGTTATCAGTATATTCTTTACAGGCATACAATACCTTTACACCGACCGGATACGGACGTCATTCCAGTCCTCTTCTATTTTGACAGAGCCGAGTCGGATTAAGCGGACGTCGCCCGGCGTTTTAAGCGGCGTAAGCATGTGGATTTCACCCCTTGCAGGGTCTATGCCCTCAATGACGCCGAGGGACACGGTATAATTCCCACCGTCGTTCAGCCCCACCAGCAGCCTGTTATAAAGACGGCCTTCCGTATCCCGAACCGCCTCGTTGTAGGGGCTGATGAGGCATACGCTGTGGAGCGGGAATGATTTGCTCGTTGCGCCGCTAAAATATGACCTGTATCTCAGCCGTCTGTGTTCACGACGTTGTGCCGCCGACCTGACCTTTGCGTCTTCGGATACGGGGAGGCGGTATAGTTGGTATTCGGCCCTGTCTTTATACGGAAGCAGGATTTCCTCCAGTTCACGCTCCCTCTCGAGCGCCACGATGCACCTAGTGTCGGTAAGCACAATCTTGTGGAATTTTAGCTCCCATGCCGCGCCTCCCGATACGAGCCCCGTGGTGTCTATTATTATCGCCTCTGCACCTTCCCCGGACGCCCGGTCCACCAGCTTCTTTACGCCGGTCAGCGTCTGCAAAAAATGTCCGACGGGAGAAGTGGAGCCCACGAAGTACATGGAGTGTGTAGAGATCTCGTCAATTGACTTCGGAACCGATTCCAGCAGTGCCATACTTACGGTGGCCGGCGGCCCGAACGCGCCCTGGCCCATATCGGCCGAGACTATCGACACCCTCCCGCACACGGACAGCAGCTCTTTGGCGAGGTAGAAGGAGAGTGTGGTCTTGCCGGTGTCGGAGGCGCCCAGGACCGTTACCATGACTTTCCCATAGTGGAGGCGCCTGCCGACGTTCCCTGCCAGTTCTTTCCAGTACGTGGGTATGGTCATCCGCAACAACGGTTCACCCCCGAAGGTCTGTCTTCATGCGTGTACTGTTTGTGCGAGGTCTGAATTCTCTGTGATAGACGCCGCCTTGGTGATATAATGCCGTTCAGGATAAGCGTTCAGAAACGAAGATTCAAGACGCAAGTAGATTTCATTTGACTTCAATGCAAGACATGATATTTTCCCGTGTCACGGAGACGAAATGAATATAGCTGTGATATTACTGGCCCTGTTTGTGCTGTCAGCCTGCGGGGGGTGCATTCAGGGGCCCGAAAATGAAGAAGGCTTTAACTTCAGGCAAGACACTATGGCGCCGGATTGGCCTTCTCCGTATGACACACCGAGTCTGAAACCGAAACCAAAGGGGCCGTTTAACGAGATGTGATACCTTGCTGTTCTGGTCCTTGGAATCTCTCACCTTAAAGAATGAATAAACCGGCCATGCCTGAACAGATAAAGGTGGGTTTTCATCCTGGTTTTCACCGGCCGCAAGCGTATATTCTAAAAAAACCTTTCCCACCGTAGCCGCGGTGGTGTGCCCGGCATAAATATACTATGTCCACGTACACGTACACCAAAAGAACCTGGTATTCGTTAGTCCTGGCCGTAATTCTCATAGGCGCGCAGGCCACTATCGCGCAGGTGCTGCTGGTGCGGGAGCTTCTGGTGGTATTCTACGGCAACGAGCTCTGCCTTGGGATAATTTTCGCCGCCTGGCTACTGGGTGTCGCCGTCGGGGCGGGGGTCGGTGGGAGACTTGTAAGGCGGGCTGAAAACAGGTTCGTAGTGTTCATGTTTCTTGTCCTGGCGTTGTGCCTGCTGTTGCCGATGCAGGTCTCTATTATCAGGCTGCTCAGGTATCTGATAGACGTCCCCTACGGGCAACAGATATCAATTCCGTCCCTTTTGTGGGCGTCGCCTCTGATTATAATGCCGTTCAGCTTTGTTATCGGGCTGGTTTTCCCCTTCTCCGCCTCTGTCTTTAAGGGGTTTACTCGTGGAGGCGCCACCGACATAGGCGCGGTATATATACTCGAGTCCATAGGCAGCCTGATAGGGGGCACCGTGTTTACCTTCGTGCTGGCCCCCAGAGGTTCCTCCTACGAGACCCTTGCCATTCTAACCGGTATAGTCCTGGTAAATCTGCTTGTACTCATACTGTTTGTCTCGAAGACCTCTTGCCGGAAGGTGCTGCTTGGGATGTCCATCTCGTTGCTGGCCGTGTCGCTGTGGCTGGTGGTATCAGGCGACGTCAAACGGTTGGAGGCATTCTTCATCGAAAAGAGGTGGGAGTCATTTAATCCACAGATAGCTCTGGTCGAGTCCGCGGATTCAAGGTACCAGAACATCGTGATTGGCAAGGAGCAGGGCCAGTACAGCGTCTACTGCAACGGGCAATATGCGTTTACGTTTCCGAATCGGTACGAGTACGGGCCTGTGGCGCATCTGGTTCTCTCGGAACACCCGGCTCCAAGGAGCATACTCCTCGTAGGCGGAGGCATTGGCGGCCTGGTGGGCGAGATGTTGAGATATCCCATTGAGAAACTCGATTACGTAGAGCTGGACCCGAAATTGCTTGAGATTACCGAGAAGTATATTCCCGAGGAAAACAGGGCCGCGCTGGCCGATGGCAGGGTAGAGATATTCCCGGTTGACGGGCGTTATTTTGTCAAGAAAGTCAGGGGAAAAAACAAGTATGACGTGGTATTCACCAACGTCCCCGACCCATCTACCGCCGCACTGAACCGGTTCTACACGCTCGAATTCTTTCAGGAGGCAAGGGACCTCTTAAACGACGGCGGCATACTGGTCGTCTCGATAAGTTCCTCGGCGGTATACATCGGCGAAGTTGTTGGTAGCTATACCGGCTCGATATACAAGACACTTCAGGAGGTATTTCCGTACGTAATCGTTACCCCGGGTCAGATCAATTATTACTTCGCCAGTTCCGAGCCGGGCGTCGTCACAACCGACCTGGACACGCTGATATCCAGATACAATGGGCGTAATATAGAGACGGACGTTTTTTCGCAGTACCACTTCCTGCCGTTTCTTGAACCCGCACAGGTGCGGTTTATGGAAAAAAGCCTGGAGAGCAGGCGCGACCTGCGCATAAACACCGACTCCAAACCCGTTACCTATTTCTACAACCTGCTCCTGTGGGACCAGTTTTCAGGTGGACAACTCCAGGGCCTGCTGACCTCGCTTGGCAGGCTCAAATTATGGTACTTTCTTGCGGCCATCGGGTTGTTCCTGGTAATAAGACTCTCAGTGGTGAATCTTGTATTTAACAATATCCCGAAAGAGAAAAAATTCGACAGCATATTTGCAATCGCAACAACCGGGTTTGCCGGCATAGCCCTTGAGATTATCCTGATATTTGCGTTCCAGAATATCTACGGCTACGTCTACGAGATGATAGGCCTCATTGTGGCCCTGTTCATGATGGGCCTCGCCGTTGGAGGGTATATAAGTAATGCCGTCTTACTGAAGAGGGAGAGGGACTGGCTCCGTATACTCGCGTATATAGTGGGTGGGATGGTGGTGTATTCTCTGGTCATTATCCTGTTTATCAAATGGTTTCCATATCACTACCCCGGCTCCGGGGCCTTTTTCATGGTATTGATGGTGATTCCCGGGATTATCACCGGGCTTGAGTTCCCCGTAGCGAGCCGCATATACCTGGGAGACGAGCCGGATTCAGGTCCCACGGCCGGCATAATAAACAGCGCGGACCACATCGGGGCGTTTTCAGGGGCAATTCTGACCGGTATAGTGCTGGTCCCCATACTGGGGGTAGACGGCGCGTGCCTGGTGATTGCGGCGCTTAACGGCGCGAGCCTGGTGCTGCTTATATCCATGGTTATCAAGACGAAGTCTGCGCAAAGGGCGCCTTAATCCGTATGTCACTTTGAGCGTTAGCGAAGAGTCTAGATTCTTCAGTCGCTACGCTTCTTTAGAATGACACCGGTATCAAAATTGTAGTTGCCTGATTTATCAGGCCATATATACTCGCCTCATATCACGCGTGATTTGGGTGAAATAGGGCAGCTACATGTCGTTTGTCTGTAGCGGTCGAGCTTGCTCGACCTTTTGTAGGGGCAAGCCCACACGCTGCATCAGGAATGACGGTTATTGGGGTGTTTCCAAGCCTCTGCCTCTCAGGTCGATGCCCTAGAGATTCAGCTCCCAGACGCCGGCGATGGGGTGTTCGCAGTCGCCGCACTTGCCGTCTTTCATGGTATTCCGCACGATGGTATAGCCGACCCTCTCTATAACCACCTCCTTGCAACCGGGGCAGAACGTTTTCTCCCCTGGATGTCCGGGGACGTTGCCTACATACGCGTAGTTCAGTCCGGCGTCCATGGCAATCTTTCTGGCCGTCTCTAACGTGCGCACCGGGGTGGGCGGAAGGTTTTTTATCTTGTATGTGGGATGAAAGCGGGAGAAATGAATGGGCACGTCCGGCCCCAGCTCCTTATATACCCACGCGGTCATCTCGCTCAGTTCTTTCCGGCTGTCATTAAGCGTGGGCACTATCAGCACCACCAGCTCGAACCACATACCCTGCTCCTTCAGCGTGACGAGGGTCTCCAGCACCGGCTTCAGCTCTCCGCTGCAGGTTTCTTTGTAGAATGTTTCAGTAAACCCTTTGAGGTCTATCTTGACGGCGCTGAGATGTTTGCACAGTTCTATGAGGGGTTCTTCCTTTATGTATCCGTTGGACACCATAACGCTGCTGACCCCGTCCTGTCTTGCCGCCGTTGCCGTGTCGTACATGAACTCGTAAAAGACGACCGGCTCCGTGTAGGTGTATGCGATGGTGGGGGAGCTGGTCCTCTGTGCACGTCCTATGATATCGCGCGGCGTGAGTTTCATATTATCAATCTGTTCGGGACGGAACTGCGATATCTGCCAGTTCTGGCAGAACCTGCACTCCACGTTACAACCGGCCGCGGCGACGGAGACCGCATTGGTGCCGGGAAGGTAGTGGAAGAACGGTTTTTTCTCTATGGGGTCAACGTGGAAGGCGCATGCGCGCGAGTGGACCAGCGTGTGGTATTTGCCGCCCCGGTTCTCCCTTACGCCGCAGTAGCCCCTTTCAAGGTCGGCAACCTGACATGCCCTGGGGCAGAGCTCGCACTCTACGCGGGAGTCCTCCAGCTTCTTATAGTACATCGCCTCGTAAAGCGGAAACTCCCCGTCGCTCTCGCCGGTTACTAATGCCCCTGCGGCGGACTCGGAGGCTGCCAGGACGTCGGGGCATCCCATGCACGCGGCGCCCACCGCCGTCAGGCCGGCCTTAAGAAATCCCCTTCTTGAGACAGCTCTACTTCTCATATCAGAACTACCCGTATCACGACAACTCATATCAAAACTACCTTGGGTTAACACATCTAGTCTACACCCGTGAAGCGAATGCTGTCAAGCGGTAAGTCTCAATGATACGTTTGCGATTACCTCTTTAACTTCGTCTCCTTACAGGGTAGAATCGGGCACGAAAAATGGCCGGACTTTATGAACAATTGCAAGAATCTGTTGGCTGCATCCGGGATAAAATCCCCGAAAGGCCACAAATAGGGGTCGTCCTGGGTACAGGGTGGGAGGGCTTTACGGATGAGCTGGACTCAAGCGTCGGGATTGAATACGCCCGCGTTCCCAACCTGCCGCCCCAGCGGTCCGAAGGCGCAAAAAAGGG
>JAUVQR010000194.1 GCA_030598065.1 Planctomycetota bacterium
CCTCAAGCCCGGCGTTCTCTGATATCTGCAATGCAGGCACCGAGAGAGAGCGCCTGATTATGTCGCTACCCACGGCCTCGTCTCCCTTGAGGCCGATACCGTCTTCCAGGATGCTCGACGCCCTTAGCAGGGCCACGCCTCCTCCAGGTAACACTCCCTCTTCTATGGCCGCCCTGGTCGCGTGAAGTGCGTCTTCTATCATGGCCTTTTTCTGTTTAATCTCGGTCTCCGTGGCGGCACCGACGTTTATCTGGGCAACACCGCCGGCAAGCTTCGCCAGGCGCTCCTGAAGCTTCTCCCTGTCATAGTCGCTGGTGGTAGTCTCTATCTCAGAGCGTATCCGGTCTATCCGCGCGACAATCGCCTTGTGGGTGCCTCTGCCCTGAACGATTGTAGTCTTTTCCGAGTCAATGGTAACCTTCTTGGCGCTCCCCAACTGTTCCAGCTTTACCAACTCCAGCTGTATACCCAGGTCCTTGAATATAGGCTTCCCGTCGGTCAAGACGGAGATATCCTCCAGCATGGCCTTTCTGCGGTCTCCGTAGCCGGGCGCCTTAATTGCGCAGCAGGAGAGTGTCCCTCTAATCTTATTGACGACCATTGTGGCCAGTGCCTCGCCCTCTATATCCTCGGCGATTATCAGGATGGGCCTGCCGCCCTTGGCTATCTTCTCCAGCAGGGGCACCAACCCCTTTATCCCCGAAATCTTGTCCTCGTAGATGAGTATGTAAGGGTTCTCAAGTTCTACGCGCATGTTGTCCGCGTCGGTGACGAAATGCGGCGACAGGTAGCCACGGTCAAACTGCATACCCTCAACGACGTCTACCTCTGTGACCGGAAGCTTACCCTCTTCAACGGTGATGACGCCGTCCTTGCCCACTTTCTCCATGGCATTGGCTATCATCTTACCGATAACGGGATCATTGTTGGCGGCGATAGCGCCTATGTTGGCTATATCCGATTGTTCCTTTATCTGTTTACTGGCATCCTTCAGATGCCCAACGACCTTGTCCACCGCCTTCATCATACCACGCTTCAGCAACAAGGGTGCCGCGCCGGCGGTAACGTTCTTCAGCCCTTCCTTAAAAATAGCCTCCGCCAGTACTGTTGCCGTCGTCGTACCGTCTCCCGCCACGTCGCTGGTCTTGGAGGCGACTTCCCTGACCAGCCGCGCCCCCATGTTCTCGTACGGGTCGCCCAGCTCAATCTCCTCGGCCACCGACACGCCGTCTTTTGTGACGCTGGGACTGCCGTACCCTTTATCCAATATCGCGTTGCGACCCTTGGGGCCAAGGGTAGTCTTTACGGCCCGAGAAAGTTTGACAACGCCCTTGAGGAGCGCCTCCCTGGCGTCCTCTCTAAAGGCTAGCTGTTTAGCCGCCATTCCAATCCCTCCCAAAAATAAGCATATAATTATGTATTGTTGCTGAATAGTCATAATATCGCAAACCTTGTGCCAACATCCACCCCCAGGCCAGTAATACATAAGTCATTGTCTTTATGCCGGTTGTAGTAGAGAACCCCGGCCGTCTCCGCCCCGGTCGCCCCAGGCCCTGCCTGTCAATCTGACAGGGCTTGAAAGGAAGGCGTAAAAAGGTTAGCATACATTGTTTATCTATGGATAACGAAAACAACTATATCTCTATTCGAGGGGCACGGGTACATAACCTCAAGAACGTCGACATAGACATTCCGAGGGATAAACTGGTGGTCATTACCGGTGTCAGCGGCTCGGGCAAATCATCCCTTGCCTTTGACACCATATTCGCAGAAGGGCAGAGACGCTATATAGAGTCCCTCTCCACCTACGCGCGTCAGTTCCTGACGCAGCTTGAGAAACCGGACGTAGACCTCATCGAAGGGCTGCCGCCTACCGTCGCCATAGAGCAGCGAACCATAGCCACCAACCCCCGCTCCACGGTAGCTACAACGAGTGAGATATACGACTACCTCCGGCTGCTCTACGCGCGCGTCGGCACCCCGCACTGCCACAAGTGCGGGCAGGAGGTCAGCCGCCAGGGCGTCGATGAGATTGTCGACAGTGTGATGCGGATACCACCGGACACCCGGATAATGTTGTTGGCGCCGGTAATCAAGGGGAAAAAAGGCGAGCACAGGGAGGTCCTTGAGGCCATCAGAAAAGAGGGCTTCGTAAGGGCGCGGGTGGACGGCGTTCTGCTGGACATCACACAGCCGATAAAGTTGAGCCGCTACAGGGTCCACCATATAGATGTCCTGGTCGACCGCCTGGTGATGAAGGAGGAGATGGGCGGCAGGCTCTACGGTTCCGTCCAGACCTGCCTTGAGGTGGGAGAGGGCATGATGATACTCTCGCTGGAGAAAAGGCGCGACCAATGGGATGATACTCTCTTCAGCCAGCGTTACGCCTGTAAGAAGTGCGGCGTGGGTCTTGAGGAATTGGAGCCAAGACTCTTTTCTTTCAATAGCCCGTACGGCGCATGCCCCGAATGTGAGGGACTCGGTTCCAGGATGGAATTTGACCCTGACCTCATTGTCCCCGACAAAGACCTTAGCCTGAGGCAGGGGACAATCATCGCCTGGGAAGACTGGGGAACAAGGGCAAACCGCCGTCACGCCGACCTTCTGAAGGGTTTTTCCAAGAAATTCCCGGAACAACTTGACGCCCCTTTCAAGAAACTGCCCAAGGAGGTAAGAGAGACCCTCATTCACGGTACAAACGGGACGAGAACGAAGGACTTTGACGGCGTTATACCGGCCCTGAAGAAATTATACGATCAAACGAAACGCAAGAGTGTAAGGAGGCGGCTGGAGTCTTACATGTCGGAACGACCGTGCGAGGCCTGTAAAGGGGCAAGGCTCAGGCCGGAGACACTGGCCGTCAAGGTGGGCAGGACGACAATCAGCGGGCTTGCATCTATGCACCTTGAAAAGGCGCTGAAATTCTTCAGAGCCCTGTCCTTCACAGGAGAAAAAGAGTTGATTGCCAGGGAGATACTTGAAGAGGTGATAAACCGCCTGCAGTTTATGACCGACCTGGGATTGGGTTATCTGACCCTTGACCGCACAAGCACCACCCTCTCTGGCGGAGAGGCCCAGCGCGTGAGACTCGCCTCCCAGGTTGGTTCCGGTCTTATGGGGGTGTGCTACGTGCTGGACGAACCCACCATCGGTCTTCACGCAAGAGACGGCGAGAGACTTATAAAAACACTTAAATCGCTGCGTGACATGGGGAATACAGTCATCGTGGTGGAACATGATGAAGAGACCATAAGAAACGCAGACGAGATAATAGACCTGGGGCCCGGCGCGGGGGACCGTGGAGGAGAGATTGTGTCACACGGGACGCTGCCGGACGTCCTCAAACAAAACAGCTCCGTTACGGCAAGCTACCTGAGGCACGAACTGAAGATACGCCTTCCCGCCAGGCGCAGAGAGATAGACCCGAAGAACGTCATCGCGGTAAAAGGCGCCCGTGAAAACAACCTGAAATCGACCGACGTGGAGTTCCCCCTTGCCGTCTTTTGCTGCGTCACAGGGGTATCTGGGTCGGGCAAGAGTACCCTGGTCGACCAGATACTGCACAGGGCATTGAGCAGGGCAATCTACTGTAGCAATCTTAAACCCGGCGCGCACGACAGTATCACTGGGATTGGAAAGGTCGACAAGGTGATTGAGATAGACCAGTCGCCCATAGGCCGCACGCCCCGCTCAAACCC
>JAUVQR010000080.1 GCA_030598065.1 Planctomycetota bacterium
CCTGCCGGTGCTGGCGATGTAAAATGCCTCGTATATTACCCTCGGCAGGTCGTTCAAATCCTTTACGAGGTAGCTGTGTTTGGTAATGGGGCGAGTTATGCCCATTACGTCGGCTTCCTGGAAGGCGTCGCTCCCTATAAGGTTGGTCTTCACCTGGCCCGTGATGGCCACCATCGGCACCGAGTCCATATAAGCGGTGGCAATGGCCGTGGTGAGATTGGTGGCGCCGGGACCCGACGTGACCAAACAGACCCCGACCTTGCCCGTGGCCCTTGCGAAGCCGTCTGCCGCGTGTCCCGCGGCCTGCTCGTGCCTGGTCAGTATGAATTTCAGGGGAGACTGATAAATGGCGTCAAAAAGGGGCAAGACCACGCCACCCGGTATACCAAAGACGTACTCCACCCCTTCTTTGAGTAACAGGTCTATAAGTGTTTGTGCTCCGGTTCTTGTCATAGTAATTACTCTACAAAGACGTTCCTTCTTTAGAAAATACACTACAAGAAAGAAAAAAGGGGGGCCGCCATCAACAATCGCAATTTACAGGAGGTTCAGAAGGTCCTAGCTTGCAGGCAGGCGGCCTAGACGGCTAAACGTACCAGTGGTACAGCCACCAGGCATTGGGGTACGGCAGGTCTTACTTTAAGTGAAAATTCCTTCTCCAAAACGCTGCTCCTTGCCCTCTCCAACGTACCGTTCGTCAAAATCGGTGTCATCCGGCATCTTGGGAGACTTATACCCCGGTTGGGCAGACTTATGCAACTCTTCCTTAAATGCCGTCAATACTCGTTGTTGTATATATTCTCTACACTTCGAATTTATCGGATGTGCGGTATCTGCGTACAGTTTTATCTTTCCCGGGATACTCTCCTCGCCCTTCAGCCCACGCTTCTCATCAAGTTTTGCACCGCACTCACTACAGTAACATGCTCGGATATTATTCTTCCCGCCGCATTTCGTACACCTATCGGTTAATTTCCTGCTGGGCATGGCTACAAACACGCCCTTCTGTCCCTCGATTACCTTCAGGTCTCTCACTACAAAATCATTATTTATCGTAATGCTACAGAAGGCTTGTAAACGATTCTTATTGGCCTCGGTTAGCTTTACCCTGACCTCTGTAATCTCCACGTTATGTTCCCCCTCTTTACCCAAGCCGACGCAGACGGCTACAAATTAGACACTACAAAAGTCTTTTCTACTCCCTGCTCCTGAAGCTTCCCCCTGACCTTTTCCCCCTTGTCTTTGTTTTCGCAGTGTCCAAAAATGGCAGAGCCGCTCCCTGATATCATCACCCCGTCTGAGAGGTTGCTTTCAAGTAGGTTCTTAAACCCCTGCAACTCTGGATATAACCGCAAAGCCACTTCTTCTAGTCTGTTAAAGAGCGATAGGCTTAAACGCTTGCCACTATTTGACAAAAGCGCCTTGTAGGTTAAACTAGCATCTTTTTTTTCCGTTGTCAAATCAATTCTCAGGTTGTTGTAAACCTCTGCCGTGGAGACCCTAATGTCCGGGTATAGCAGGACATACCAAAACCTGTGTCTGACCGCTAATGGGGTCACGGCTTCGCCCCTGCCCCTGCACAACGCCGTGCCTCCTTTTATAAAGAACGGGACGTCCGAGCCTATCTGCGCCGCCATGCCCATCAGCGTCGCGTCGCTTAAGCCTTTGGCGTGTAAAATATTAAGACCTTTGAGCGCTGCCGCGGCATCGGAGCTGCCGCCACCAAGCCCCGCCGCTACCGGGATTCTCTTTACCAGGTGGGCCTTGACACCTCCCCTTACGCCCGTCTCTTCCTGAAACAGGCGGACGGCCTTCCACACCAGGTTGCTTTCGTCGCACGGGACGCCCGGTTCACTGCAGGTAAGTTCCATACCTCCCTCGGTCGTCTCCAGGGTAAGGGTATCGGCAAGGTCTATCTCCTGCATGACCGTTTCCAGCTCATGGTAGCCGTCGGGCCTCTTTCCCAGCACCTCCAGAAATAGGTTTATCTTTGCAGGGGCCGTTACCGTTAGGGAGTTGTTAGATTTCCCTCGCTTGTGCGCCTTACGCATCTTTCTCCTCTTTCTCACCCAGATGCCAGAATCCGAGGTGCGTGGCGTCATAGCCCCTTTCGTCAAAACGGATAAATCCCCCTATCCGGTCGGGAATTTCCGCCCTCTTGGGCCTGTATTCAATCACCACTATTCCGGGAGGTTTCATGATACCGCGTCCTGCCAGGCCCTCCAAGAGTTGCAATAACCTCTTCCTGTCCTCATCTTCTTCAACAATCTTATACGGCGGGTCGACAAAGGCCAGATCAAAACACACGCCCTTCCTGACAAGGTGGGGCAGGGACCTAAAGGCGTTCGTTCGAAGTATCTCGCCACGGGGCTCCAATCCGGCAACAGCAAGGTTTTTCCGTATATAGGCGGCGGCCGTGGCGTCATTTTCTACAAAGAGACATGAACGTGCGCCCCTGCTAAGCGCCTCTATGCCGATGGCCCCGGTGCCGGCAAACAGGTCGAGAACGTTGCAGCCCACTACAAACTCACCGAGGATACTGAAAAGGGACTCTTTCACCCTGTCCCTTGCGGGCCTTATCCCCAAACCCTTCGGGCAGTACAGACGCCTCCCTTTAGCTGTGCCGGCAATCACGCGCATTGGTAACCTTTAAAACCTGATTCTATTACATGCGGTTTCCCGGCGCAAGTGCGCACCATCGTTACATTCAAAAACAGTTTGACTTTCAGAATTTTCAAAATATAATTTAAAGTATTGGAGAAAAAGGTTTAACAACTGTGAAGGTCACGTAAGATGGAAAAAGATTTAATTACCCTCCGAGAACGCCTCATAGCCCTGAAAGACTCTCTTTGACCTGGCAGCGAAAGAGAAGGAACAACAGCAGCTAGAGAATAAGGTGGCTTCAGGGGACCTCTGGAAAGACAAGCAAAAGGCCCACGCAACCCTGAAAAAGCTGAAAGAACTTAAAGAGGTAACCGCGCCGTTGATGGAGCTGGAGGATTCATGTGAAGACCTTGCCGTCTTGGTTCAGCTTGCCAAAGAAGACAAGACGATCGCGCCGGAGCTGGAGCGGGACATCCTGACATTTCAGAAGAAACTCGAGAAGTTTGAGTTCCGGTCGTTGCTCGGTCGTCCCCATGACCGCAGCAACGCATACCTCAGCATCCATGCCGGTGCCGGGGGTACGGAGTCCTGTGACTGGACCTCCATGCTGCTCAGGATGTACACCAGGTGGATGGAAAGGAACGGCTACACCCACGAGGTAGTTGACCTGCAGCCGGGTGAAGAGGCCGGGATTAAGAGGGTAATCGTGCACGTGAAGGGTGATTGGGCCTACGGCTACCTCAGCGCCGAGGTCGGTGTGCACAGACTGGTAAGGATATCGCCTTTCGATACGAACCAAAGGCGGCACACGACTTTTGCCGCGGTAGACGTAGTTCCGGAGATGGAAAAGGGAGAAGAGGTGGAGGTCCGGCCGGAAGATGTCAGGGTCGACACGTACAGGGCCGGCGGTGCAGGAGGACAGCACGTAAACAAGACATCTTCAGCCGTGAGGATTACACACCTGCCTACTGGCATAGTAGTACAGTGCCAGAACGATCGCTCCCAACACAAGAACAAGAAAACGGCCATGAACATGCTGACGGCGAAGCTGTACCAGTTCCAGGAAAAGGAAAGAGAGAAGGAAAGGAACGCTATCTATGACGAAAAGGGAGAGATAGCCTGGGGCTATCAGATCCGTTCCTATGTGCTCCACCCGTACAACATGGTGAAGGATTTGCGCACCGGCAAAGAGACCGGAAACACACAGGCGGTGCTTGACGGTGAGATAGATGATTTTATAAACGCCTATCTGAGACTGAGACTTGCAAAGCACGGGCCTTCTACGATTGAGACTTCTAAATAAAACCAAGGAAGGAACAGATGGACTCTTTAAAACAGGTTGACAGAGAGATATGGCAGGCTATTAAGGAGGAGGTAGAGAGGCAGCAGTGTCATCTTGAGCTAATCGCGTCTGAGAATTACTGTACCCCGGCCGTTCTTGAGGCCCAGGGCTCCGTCCTTACCAATAAATACGCCGAGGGCTACCCGAACAAGAGATATTACAGCGGTTGCGATAATGTGGACGTTGTAGAACGGCTTGCAATAGAGAGGGCCAAGAAACTATTTGGCGCCGAACATGTGAACGTTCAGCCCCACTCGGGCTCTCAGGCCAATATGGCCGTTTATTTTGCGGCCCTTACGCCTGAACACAGGGTGCTTGGGATGGACATCACCCACGGCGGCCACCTTACCCACGGGTTCAGTAAGAACTTTTCCGGCCAGATATACGAAGCCGCTACATACGGTGTTGACAGAGATACAAAACTGCTGGACTATGAGGTCATCATGGAGAAGGCCCGGAGTTTTCAACCCGACCTTATTATCGCAGGTGCCAGCGCGTATTCCCGCGCGATAGACTTCTCAAAGTTCGGGGAGATTGCGGAGGAAGTGGGCGCGCTCCTCATGGTGGATATGGCCCACATAGCCGGGCTCATCGCAGGTAAGCAACACCCTGACCCCGTGCCCTATGCGGATTTTGTCACCTCAACCAACCATAAAACGCTGGGGGGCCCGCGCGGCGGGTTTATCCTCTGTAAGGCAAAGTATGCCGCAAAGATTGACCAGAAGGTCTTTCCCGGCATGCAGGGCGGACCCCTTATGCACATCATCGCAGCCAAGGCGGTTAGCTTCAAAGAGGCCCTGAGCGATGGGTTCTGCGAACGCCAGAGACAGACGGTGGCGAACGCCAGGGCCATGGCGCAAGGTCTCATAAACAGGGGCTACGACGTCATTACCGGAGGCACCGACAACCATCTCTTCCTGCTGGACCTTACCAATAAAGACATAAATGGCAGGGACGCACAGGAGTGTCTTGCAGGGGTAGGTATTTACGTAAACAAGAACCTCATCCCGTTCGACGAAAGGGGAGCCTTCGATACAAGCGGCATCCGTATAGGTTCTGCCGCTGCCACCACCAGAGGGATGAAGGAACAGGAAATGGACTGCATCGCCGGATGGATAGATCGCGCCATATCATCACCATGGGATGAAGAGGTCAAGAAGGCCGTGCAGAAGGAGGTTACCGACTTCTGTGCCGCTTTCCCTGTCTACCAGAATGTAACGATGCCCGGTCCCCTGTTAGAAGAGGGGCCGTCCACCGAAAAGTGATGACAAATGAAGCCCTTTAGAAGGATATCTGTCCTGGGCAACGGCGGCTGGGGTACGGCCCTGTCGCTGCTACTTCATAAAAAGGGCTGCGACGTCCTGCTATGGGGCAATACCCCGAACTATGTAGAATTCCTGAAAGAGAAGAGAGAGAACGTAAAGTACCTGCCCGGCATACCCATTCCTCCGGACCTCCCGCTTACCGACGACCTGGCCGAGGCCGCCGACGGCAGAGAACTTGTCGTAGCGGCAATCCCCACCCCGTACCTACGGTCCGTCATGGAGAGGTTTGAACCCCACTACGCGGTAGGCACTACCGTGTTGAGCGTCGTGAAGGGCATTGAAAACGATTCGCTTCTCCTGGCAAGCGGGGTGATAAGGGACGTCCTCGGGGACGCCCCCGTGGCGCTGATGATGGGTCCGTGCCACGCCGAGGAAGTGGCCCGGTCTCTGCCTACCACGGTGGTCGTCTCCAACAAGGATGACGAGGTCTGCGACGCCATACAGGAAGCGTTTTTTACGGACAGGTTCCGTGTCTACACCAGCCACGACACGGTGGGCGTCGAGGTGGGCGCGGCGGTAAAGAACGTCATCGCCATCGCCGCCGGTATATGCGACGGCCTGCAATTTGGAGACAACACCAAGGCGGCTCTCATAACACGGGGCCTGGTAGAAATAAGCAGGCTGGGCGTAAGTCTGGGCGGCGAAAAGGCAACGTTCAGCGGGCTTACCGGGCTGGGCGACCTGATTACCACCTGTATCAGCCCTTACGGACGAAACAGGCACGTAGGGCTTGAGATAGGCAGGGGCAAGAAGTTAAAAGAGGTTATGGACAAGATGGAACAGGTGGCCGAAGGCGTCTTCACCACACGTTCGGTCAAGCTGCTGGCGGAGAGACACGGGGTGGACATGCCCATCTGCCACGAGGTCTACAGCGTGCTTTATGACGATAAGGACCCCCTCAGGGCGGTGGGCGACCTGATGATGCGCACCCCCAAGGCCGAGCTGGAGGAGCTGGAGTAGCCTCTTAAACGCCGCCTTCCGGCAAACATCCTCGGCTGAACGAGAGAAACTCTCGCCGCCTGCGTGACATGAAAGAGACCCTGGTCGCTGTGGAAAAGAGCCTCAAGTGGATGAAGAAGGAGATGGCTGAATCCTAGCACAGTCGGGTACACGGTTTAAGGGTTTAAGGAAGCCTGATTAAGACAACCGGGAGCGTCAAGATGCCAGAGAAGATAATAGTGCCGGGGTACGTGACACTTGGACTGTCGATGCTGGGCGGCGTGCTACTCTACATGGTGTACGCCTATCTCAAGAAAAACCCGGATGAAGCCAGGGACGCGAAACGAAGGCGGCGAAGGCGCAAGAAATAGCCAACTGTCTCTCTTGCCACGCCAAACAATGGGGACACGGTTGAAGGAGGGGGCAAAACCACGCTGCCGACATGAAGTAAAGAAATAAAGTGGTACCCCCACGGGGATTTGAACCCCGGTCTCTAGGCTGAGAACCTAGTATCCTGGGCCTCTAGACGATGGGGGCACGTGTTTTGTGAGGGTCTATCTCGACGCGACCTGCATCTGGAGTTCAGA
>JAUVQR010000326.1 GCA_030598065.1 Planctomycetota bacterium
GACCGGTGAGCTGCTTTCCCCTTACGCCATCGGCCACTACGTTGCCGGGACCATGAGGGGCAGCCATAACGGGCCCATGATGCCCTGCAAGCAGAACACCAGCATCTCCTTCTTTGACGGCCCTGCGGTGGTTACCTGCGCCGCCTTCTGTGTGCACAACGGAAAGTTTACCGAGCCGGCCGACGCCTTTGACCACCCGTTCTGGGACTGGTCCAGAGAACAGATATCCCAGAAGGCGCTGGAGATACGGCGCCAGGGCTTCTCCGGCCCTGCCATGCTGCCGTATGACGACCTTGAGTACGGCGGTATTGTTGAGAAGATGGGTAAGCTTGACAAGCTGTTTACGGTTAGAGGAGACTAGAGAAATAACCGGACTCAGGTCCGAGGTCTAAAGAGACACCAGGAAGGGCGTTGGGGAGGTTGTATTCCTCAACGCCCTTTTTCTTTCAGGGATTTCCGGGATAGTTCTTTAAGGGTGTCCCTCATCTCCGGCAGTTTCTTGAGCAGGGCCTGGATGCGTTTTTCTTCCATGATGGGCTTTGCCGGAGAACCCCAGACCGTGGAGCCGGGCGGGATGCTTTTATAGACGTTCGCGCCGCCTCCTACCGTTGAGCTGTCACCGATAACCGCGTGGTCCGTTATGCCGACGTCTTCGGCGAGCAGCACGTTCTTTCCGATGACGGCGCCGCCCGCGACCTTCGCGTACGCTATCAGCATGGAATTCTCGCCGACAAATACGTTGTGCGCCACGTGGGAGTGGTTATCTATCTTGACCCTGTTGGAGATTACTGTCTTGTCCATGGTCGCGCGGTCTATGGTGACGTTGGCGCCTATGTCAACGTCGTCACCAATCTCGACGGTGCCTACCTGCGGTATCTTAACGTGGCGCCCGTCCGACTGAAGGTATCCGAAACCGTCACCGCCTATGACCGTGCCGGAGTGTATGACCACGCGTTTGCCGATGGTGACCGATTCCCTGATGGATACCTGCGGGTATATGACCGTGTTGTCGCCAATAGAGGAGTTTTTTCCAATATACACCTGTGGGTATATGGTCACGTTGTTGCCGATTCTTGCGCCCTCTTCAATTACGCTGCAGGCGCCGATGGAGGGGTTCTTGCCCACCGAAGCGCCTTCTGAGACGGATGCGAGGGGGTGGATTCCGCCGGGTTGCCTGGTATTCTTCTCTGCAATTGTCTGCAGGAATTTTGTGAAGGATTGGAACGGGTCGTCTACCACTATCAGCGGTTTCCCCAGCTCGGGGACGTACCTGTGCGTCACCAGGGCGATTGCCGCGGTGCTCAGTGCCTTCTCTATCAATTCTTCGTTCTTAACGAAGCTGATGTCCCCCGGACCTGCCCCCTCCAGGCTCCCGACGCCGGTGATTTTTATGTCGCCGTCGCCGGTCAGTTCCCCGCCCGTTATGGAATGAATCTGGCTTAGAGTGTATTCCATTTACTGGGTCCTTGCCTGTAATAATGTGTATCCAAAAGGCTTAAGGCGGATACTACCACACCCCCTGCAAAGGGTCAAACCCAATTTTGCCTGCCCGGAAATGTAGATATGTAGATATGTAGATATGATGATGTACATGATAATAAGTAAGTTGCCCGAAGCCTTGGCCGGCGCTTTCTTAATATCTTAGCTTTAGAAGGACAGGGAAGCCGTTCGAAGCAGTAGGCATGTTTATAAACGTGATACTGTGCGAAGGCCCAATTTTGTGTTGACAGCGTATTTGGCGGCTGGTATCTGTTGAAGGGTTAGATTTTTCCGTAAAAGGTC
>JAUVQR010000103.1 GCA_030598065.1 Planctomycetota bacterium
CCGTGGCAGCATGAGGCAAAGGTCTCGGCGCTGGCCGCCTCGGTGCCTACCAGTACGTATGAGTACCGGCCCATGTCACCCGGTATAAGTACCGGCTGCCCGGTAGTCTTGTATGCCGCCGGTGTCTGTGGATGGCCGGGCGGCAGGGCCCTGGTCGCTCCCTTGCGATGGACGCACAGTCTCTTGGTTCTGCCGTCTACAAGGTGGTCTTCGAACTTGGCGATGTTGTGACAGACGTCATAGATGAGGTTCAGGCCGAGTTCTTCAGGTTTCCTGTGGAGCACACGGGAAAAGCTCTCCCTTACCCAGTGGGTTATCATCTGCCTGTTGGCGAATGCGAAGTTCGCGGCACACGCCATAGCAGCAAAATAACGTTCACCCTCGTCTGAGTCAAGGGGCGCGCAACAAAGCTGGCGGTCCGGGAGTTCAATGCCGTATTTCTTTGCCGCCGCAATCATCACGGAGATGAAGTCGTCGCATACCTGGTAGCCAAGCCCTCTTGAACCCGTATGTACCTGAATAGCTATTCCCCCACGCTCCAGCCCCAGCCCGCGGGCCAGTTCTTCATCGTACACCTCGGATATCAGGTCAACCTCCACGAAGTGGTTTCCGGAGCCCAGCGTGCCGACCTGAGCCCTGCCGCGCTCCAGAGCCCTCTGTGAGACCTCGGCGGGGTCCGCGCCGCCTATGCAGCCGCCTTCTTCGATGTGGTCAATGTCGCTCTCCCAGCCGTAGCCCTTTGTGACGGCCCAGCGCGCCCCTTTCTTGAGCAGGGACTCCAGTTCCTGGTAGCCCAGCTTCATGTCCTTACGCTTCGAGCCTACGCCGGTGGGGATGTTGCGAAAAAGGGTATTCACCAGTTCAGTCATCAGCCCAGTGACGTCTTCGTGCCGCAGATTCGACCGGATAACCCGGACACCACAGTTTATGTCATAGCCAACGCCGCCGGGTGAGATTACTCCCGTCTCATCGAATGCGGCTACGCCGCCGATGGGAAACCCGTAGCCCTCGTGGATGTCAGGCATGGCCATAGACGCCTTGACTATCCCCGGCAGCGTAGCCACATTTGCTACCTGCTGAAGGCTCTGGTCTCTTCCGATGTCCCTTATCATTTTCTCATTGGCGTAGACTATGCCGTCCACTCTCATGGCGCCTTGCTTCGGGACCCTGAAGCGGTACTCGTCTATCTGTTCTATGTTTATTGTAACGTCTCTTTCCATTGTCTACTTTCCCTTTGTGGTCGCCGGATATGTCGCTGGACTCCCAATGATGTGAGTCGCTAGTTCTGCTTCACAGGTCAACCACTACCCGCGCGCGCCACCTGTCCGGCTCCCGCACCACTTCTATGCGATGATAGGTAACGGCCTTGAGGGGTGTCAGGATGACATGCCTCTCCGTGTCAAATTTTTCGCCGCAGGCCGTCGCGCTCAACCTCCCCGCCGCTAACTCAACAACATTGAACCTCCTGAACAGCAAGTCTTCTACGTCGTTGATGTAAAGCAGTTCATTGAGCCATTTGACCAGCAGCTGTTCGTAGTCAATATCTGTCTCGCGCGCTTCCTTCGCTCCCGCCTCCGCTTGTATGCTTATGTTGATTTGCCTCTCTGTGATTTCCTCCACCTTGGAGAGGTCCGCATACACGTCAAAGAGAGCGAACGCCGCGTTCTGGAACAATTCCCGGACGTCCTTGCCGTAGGCAACAAAGGCGAGGTCCCCGGTGTGTTCAATAAGCCTGTATCTTTCCTTAGTCAATATGTTCATCCTGTTTGTTACTGTTATTTACATTCGACAGGCAGAAAACGCTGGGATTCGGTTCTGTGCATTCAAATAATAGTTTCCTCTATTTATTTTATAGTTCTTATAGTGTTATACGGTCAACAAAAATGCGTAGCCGCTTTTGGGAGCGTCAAATGTCCCTTCATCAGTTGACAAGAAGTTGACAAGAATATGTAACTTAAAATATACTACCGGTTAACAGCGTTGGAGACAGGCTTTTATGGATACACTATTACTCCTCATATCAACAATTATACTGAGACCGTACGTTTTTGTACTACTGTCGATGTACCTGGTCGCAGGGGGGCTTCAATTCGGACGGCGACGCATTGTCATAT
Source organism: Planctomycetota bacterium (assembly GCA_030598065.1). Classification (GTDB taxonomy): domain Bacteria; phylum Planctomycetota; class Brocadiia; order Brocadiales; family Bathyanammoxibiaceae; genus Bathyanammoxibius. The sequence goes on from JAUVQR010000103.1 coordinate 2,115, forward strand.
TTACCATATCGGCTTATCTGATAGCGTTTGCCTCGGAATATACGTCCACCAGGATTGGAATCCCCTACGGGATGTATATATACACCGGGATAACGCAGGGAAAGGAGCTTTATCTATCAAATGTGCCGTTTATGGATTCGCTGTCGTACGCCTTCCTAGCCTATTTCAGCTACTCTCTGGCTATATTGGTCACGTCGCAGCTCTGCAGGAACGGAAACGGTTATGACGTTCAGGTGGTCAGGGACAAGAGGCACTGGCGCTCCGGCGGGGTGCTGGTACTGGGGGCTATATTCATGGTGCTTCAGGACGTTGTAGTGGACCCGGTGGCGCTAAGGGGTTCTGCGTGGTTCCTGGGCCAGATTTATTACTATCCCGACGCGGGGATATACTTCGGCGTACCACTCTCCAATTATTTTGGATGGCTGGTAGTGGCGCTGGCAATTATATACGCGTTTCAGCGTATTGACGGCCTTGTCGAGGGGTGGCCCGGTTTCCGGGACGAGGGGCTTCGCTACGTCCCCGGAAAGGCCCTGCTGGGGACGTTTTGCTACTTTGCGACGATGCTGTTCAATCTGTTGATAACTTTTTATATTGGCGAATACCTGCTGGGCCTTGTCAGCCTGACCATCGCGGGGACGTTGCTGTATATCGTGCGCGCGTCTATCCTTGCGGCAAGGTTTGTGGACCAGGCGGAACTGGAGAGGGTGGCAACCTCTCCCGCCCCCAAAGAGATACCGGCGTAGCCGGCGCTGCGCCATGCCCTGTATTTATGTATTACAGACGGTCAGCGGCTGCGGATAAGGCCTAGGGCTATCTCCCGGATTTTTCGTTCTGTGTTATTTCCCTGGGTTATTTCTCTGCGGTAACCAGGCCCGAATCCCTGTTGAGCCGGATGGTCTTGGGTCTACGGAAGCCTGCCTCAATCAGCCAGCCTTTCATCTCTTCCTTGCTGTAGGAGGCCCCCTCGCAGGTGCCCAGCAGCATGTTGAGGCTAAACAGCGCGGGAAACAGCGGGCGCGTGCCGGTAGCATCTAACACGAACTCGTGTATAACCACCTTCCCACCGGCAACCAGGGCCTTGTGGCATTTTCGCAGTATGCCGACGTTTGTATCCGGGGCGTATATGTGGACCAGGTTTGAGACAAATATAATGTCATAAGCCTCACGGCCCAACCCCACCTCAAGACAGTTGCCGACCCTGGTAAGCACACGGCCCTGCAGGCCCGCCTCCTTGATGCGCCGCCTTGCTATCTTCAGGTTGTCGGTCAGGTCAAACACGGTCGCCGTCAGGCCGGGGTTGGTCCTTGCAAACTCTATGGAATACGCACCGGGGCCCCCTCCGACATCAAGCAGTTTCCTGAAGGGTTTCAGGTCAAATTTCTTGGCGATTAACCGGGCCTTCATGGTCCCGCTGTTTTGCATGGACGCCATGAAGTCCGCAAGCCTCTTTGGGTCGGTTATCTTGTCCTCAACCACCGACTTGCCGGTACGTACCGCCTCCTGCAGTCTTGCCCACCTGTCCCAGAGGTTGTGCATGTGGTGGATGCGTGCGCCCTGATAGAGAGGCTTGTTACTGACGAGATACTCTGAAACAGGCGCGGTGTTGCTGAACCTTCTGCCGGTCTTCTTGAGGAGTTCGAGCGAGACCATCGCGTTCAGGAGCATCTCGGTTGCCCTGGGATCGGTATTCAGTTCCCGGGCGGCTTCTATAGATGACCTTGCCGCAGTGTCCAGCAGGTCGAATACGCCCAGTTCAACCCCGGCGAAGATTACCTGTGACTTCCAGTAGGCCCAGCTCAGCTCTTCTATGCGCTCGAGCCCCTTCACCTGTGTGAGTTCCCGCCGGCAGGTTCGTATGCGTGGTTGATGTCGTTGAGAATTTCCCCGCAAAGGCGCCGGGCGTCCTTTGTGGCGACGTCTACAGCCTGTGTGCCCGCGTCTTCAAACAGCGCGAGTAAGCGGTCATAGGCGCTGATTATCGCACTGTTAAGGACAACAAGCCGCCCGCTGGTGACGTTCGCATTACATACGTCGGCGTCTTCCGGCCCGAGCATATCCAGGACGGCACGGCAGAGTCCCGTAGCCACCTCCGAGAAGGCCGCTACGCCGGGGTCGGTTAGGCCGCAAAAGGCCTCATAGCCGGTGAACGGCTCAAGGGTCGCACCAGGACTTTGCACCGATTGATGAAAGTCAGGAGTTCCCCGGAAGAATGTCTGTCCGTGATGGAGGATATGGGAGGTGACGGCGGGTGTCCGCAACAGCCTCGTCTGTTTCAGGAATTCAAAGTTTTTTCGTATATCACTCAGGTGTGCGTCCGGGTGGAACATGATGAAACCAAGCGACGGTTCTATGCCATACCGTCTGAGGAGGTTTATGGCCCTTTCGTTCGTTTCGGTGGTCAGGCCTTTCTTGAAGCGGTCCAGGACCCTTTGGCTGCCGCTCTCCAGGCCGAGAAAGACCTCTCGGAGTCCCGCCTGGACCAGTCTTGACAGGCTTTCTTCTTTTGCTTCGACATCATTGGCGCGGCATTCAAGGCCGAACCGTATATCGAGATTATTCTTTATGATCAGGTCTGCCAGCCGCAAGGCGCGATGTTGGCCCTGTCTGCCGGGGCCGAAGAAGTTGGCGTCGGCGAAGTAGATGTATCGTATCCCGTGGCCGGTGTAGAGTTCTTGAATCTCCTGAAAAATATTTTCCGCGCTCCTGCCACGCCATGTAGAAGTAGAAGTAGAATCCTGTGCATCAGTTCCATTGGCCGCATGGGTTCTGTTGGCATAATACGGGTTGATATAGCAAAACGTACAGTGGTTGTAGCAGCCCCGGCTGCCCAGCACGAAGGTGGCGACTTTACGTTTTTTACGCTGCTCCAGGTCGCCGCGGTCGGGGAAGGGCAGGCCGTCCAGGTCTATATTCAGGTTCAGGTCTGAGATAAGGGGCCTCTGTTTGTTTATTATAATTTTGTGTCCGTTAGACGCGTCCTTCGGCCCGAACGCGAGACTGTCTATGGCGGACAAATTCGGGTTAAGCGTGTTGTCCGATATAGCTTTTGACAACTCCAGAAACGTGTACTCTGGCTCGCCCATGGTCACAGAGTCGATGAACGGGAATTGTTGCAGGATTTTTTCGTATGAGAACGTCGGGTAGAAGCCGAACAGGTTTATGTGCGTGTCCGGCAGAATTTTGCTTAGCCGGGACAGCATTTCAAACACCTCGGCCGTCTTATCCCAGAGATAGATCGTATGAACACCTAGCAGCTTCGGTTGCCTCTTTGCGAGTTCTTCTAAGGTGTCATCCACAGACAAGTCTAGTAAGTTGGCGTCAAGTGTCTCGACCGGGATTTGTTGTGATTTGAGCACTGCGGAGATGTACGGTGTCGTTAGATTCGCCGACAGCGGTGCATTAACCACATCCTGAAAATTTTCCGGGTCTTCAGGCCGCTGGTGTTCGAGGAGTATTACCGGCTGAGTGTGATTCAAAAGTGGCCCTTTTTTATCATTTATTGAGGAGAGCCATGACTGACTTAGCAGATAGAAGTCTCGTCTCGGGCATTAGCCGCGCACATCCAGTCGGTCAGTAGAATACCTAATATCACTCAAAAGTCTGATGCGTTTACAACGCCGCCGCGGCTACGGTCTGTTTCTTGCCGTTTTCGAGGTAGGGCTGGTAGTATTCCTTGACCGTCTTCAGGGAGCAGAGCTTCCCGCACATAGTGCAGGTGTCGCCGTCCATCGGGGGGCGGCTCTTGCGAATCTCTCTGGCCCGTTCCTCGGTGATGGCCGTCTTGTACTGGGTCTCCCAGTCAAGGTCCCTTCTGGCGATGGCCATCTTGAGGTCCATGTTCTTTACTCTTTCTTTTAGCTTGACCATATCCCCGACGTGGACGGCCACCTTTGCGGCCATAACGC
>JAUVQR010000168.1 GCA_030598065.1 Planctomycetota bacterium
GTCGTCGCAAATAATCAAATCAGGCCGCGACTCAAAGCTCCTCATACCCCTGAGGCTGGAACCAACACCTTTCGCAACCACCCTGACACCGTTAGCGGTAAGGATCTCGGTAGAGGTCCACTTCTGCCTGCCCACCAGGTTGCCGAAATCTGCCCGGATAAGCTCGTTTTCCTGCAACTCGCGTGTTAACGCCGACAGGAAACCCTCTGATATGGCGCTTGAGGCAGAGATTATTACGATGAATTGCTTCCGCCCAAGACGCCTTTGCCCGGTACATATGGCCCACAGCGGGTAGATAAGGCTCATCAACACACTCTTGCCGTGTCCTCTGGGCGCGGCAACGGCTTCGCGTTTGTTTTCAGAACCGCAGGACATCATCCGGTACAGCTCGGCGTGAAACGGCGCGGGGTCGGCGGTAAGATAATTGGCCAGATAGCGCCCGGCGAAGGCCTCAGGGCTGTCCCACGCGTCAAGCTCCGCCGCAATCCCCTGGTATAGATGCAATCTCTTCTCTAAGTGAGATAATCTCTCGTACGATGGCAGACTTGAGTGTCCGCCGTTCAATCTCTGTAAGATCGGAGAAATGCGCGTCTCCGGCATCGTCCTTCCTTCCCTCCCTGTAGGCCAGCAGCAGCTTCAGGGCCTGAGGATTGCCCTCTCTGGCCTTGGCCGCCATGGCCCTGAGCCCCTGCTCAATCTCGCGGTCTATATCCAGATCCAGTTTTTTGTCTGCGTCCAGGCCTGTATCTGCGCAAAAATCTTCATCCAAGCCGCGTACCGGGCCTTTACGTCCCGGTTCCGGCTTCTTCTTCCGTATCTTCTTTCTCTGTTTAGACATAGGCATATTGATAGAACTGTATTGTCCGGCGGTTAAGGGGTGGTACAAGAAAATTAAGAAAAGTGGGTGGGACTTTTCCCCGGCCCCAGGGCGATTTCACCGTCAAACTGCGGTTCGATTCAAAAAAATGCGGAAGGCAAAGAGGTGTGCGGGTCTATGCCGCTAGTCGTGGGGCTTTTTTTGTTTAGCCTTCCCATTTTAGGGGACAACACCCCTTGTTCGCCTTCCGCAGGTCTTTAAAAGAAGTCTACCACACTATCCCGAGGTGTCAATGTCAGGACCCTACTAAAGTAAACCAACTTCAACCTTCCCGGCATGATATTGACACAAACACGCTATTATGTATACTTAACTACAGTCGAGATTGCGGTGAAAATGAGCTTCAGCGGCATTTTTTTGTGAGAGGTTTCTTACGCATGGCTAAACATCTACTGGTAATCCCCCTTCTTGTCACAGTATTATCGATAAACGCGTCATTCGGCGTCGAGAGCTCCAATGAAAAGGAGGCGGCTCAAAAGAGTGACACCACACAGAAATCACCCGACAAGACAACCAAGAAAGCGCCCGCCGGCGGCAGAGATTTTCTGAAATTTGCCGAGCCGACATTTAAAGAAAAAAAGAAATCAACAACAACGCCCTTTAGCGGCGGCTATTGGAACTCACTATATGGCGGCCGAATCGTTGGTGGCGAGTCGGACGACGAGGGAGTCATCAAGGGGCCGGCCTTCAGCCCGTATTATGCAGAACCGGTAAAACCCCCGAAACCGCAAAGGCCACCGGAAAAAACCGAACATGGGCTGACACCGTTAACACCGCCGCCTCTCTCTGAGTTCGAAGTAGTTGAATTTTCGAAACTTGCATCCGGCTCGTACGCGTCGGAATATGCCGACAGGTTCGTCAAGATGAGGTGCAAATTTGCCAGCCTGGCGCCGAAGGGCATGAGACTGGAGCAATTCCCCGCCCCGCGTTATGTAAACTTCCTGGTCACAGGCCCGGAGAGCACCATGTTCAGCATGACGATAGTTGCCCCCGGCTCCAAGGCCAGCAAGATATTCGGGCTAAAATCACAGAAAGAGATAACCGTGTACGGTCGCGTGGTCAAACTCGGCCTCAATCAGGTCACACTGGTGGTGGAAGACGTGGAAAGCGTTAAGTAGGTGTAGCACACGGAGTTCAACCGGCTTGTCATTTACCGTCTATCCTTGAGCCGCTCTATAAGCCTTTCTATCTCGTCCTCCGGCCATCTGAGAAAGAGTCCCTTGCGAATAGGCTGAGGGAAAGTGCCTTTCTCAACCCAGTTCCTTATAGTAAACCTGCTAACGCCAAATATCTCACATACATCCCTCAGCCTCAAGAAACGTGTCATACCCTAGCTCCTCCATTTACCCATCAGCAGAAACAAGAAACTCCCCTCCATCTCAACCAGTTCGGCGATACTACCATCATCATTGGCAATAATATCATCCACTAACTCCTCCTTGGCCGTATACTGGTCACCGCGCAGTTCATACAACTCATGCAGTCCCTTTTCTAACAACAATTCCCTCATATCCTGCCGGTTCATCACACTTTTCCCGCTCGAAATTAGCTATTGACAAACAAGATGTATCTGGTTAAATATTATAAGGTTTAGACCTATTTGTCCGTACTCACCTGTACAGGCCAAGAACAGTGGTCTGTATAGGCTGTAATAGTCATAATGGGCCATTATAGCCTGTTATTTCTATTATTCAAGCACCTTTTTTAATTTTTTGCATGAATATGTAATCTATAGACTTATGGAAATAGGAAGAAAGCTTAGATTGTTGAGGGCTGAAAGGGGCTGGACCAAGTCCAGCGCTGCCAGGGCCGCCGGTATACCCATTTCCAGCTACCGGAACTATGAAAAGGAGTCATTGAACAGGAAGCTCCCTGCGAAGTCCGCTCTGAAGCTATGTAAGGCCTTTGGGGTCTCCCTTGAGTACCTGCTTGACGATTCGAGGGACTATCCACCGGACCCGATGAAGGAGAGGACGGTCAAGGTCGAGACTGAGCCTACGGCAGAACCACGCAGCGATAAGACAAAGACACGTGCGAGGCAAGGTGTCCATGTAAGAAATCCTGCAGGAAGCAACGGTATAAATGTTGTCGGCCATGTGGCAGCGGGGGATACGGATATTGTATTCGGGGACGCGGGTCTGCCCATCGGCGGTTCCATTGACGAACCGCTCGAGAGACTGCCTGACGTCGCCGACAAGGACGCCTACGGACTCATAGTAAGCGGGGACAGTATGCTGCCGGGCTATCCCGAGGGTACAAAGGTAGTCGTCTGTCCCTCCGAAAATGTAAGGTCGGGCGACGTGGTAATCTGCCGTCTTACCAGCACCGGTAAGGTTTACATCAAGGAGATAGCCTTCTCGTCGCGCATGGTTATTCTCAAATCGCACAACGCCACGGCATATGAGCCCATGGCGGCATCCAGGGAGGATATATCCTTTTGTCACAAGGTGGTCTGGGCAAAAAGACCGTAGTTCTGGTCCTGTTCTATCTACTTCTATCTGCGGCGCTCTGCGGAGAGACGCCGGCCGCGGAGGAAACGGGCAAGGAACTCTTTGACCGCGTGTGCACTATGTGTCATGGCTGGGCGATTCAGAATTTTCTTATGCTCGAACGGGATTTCTATAAGCTACCGCCCATATGCCCGCCTCCTACAGACAATTGGCTGCCGATAATATTGACGGTCGCAACGTATCAGGTCTATGCAAACGGGTCGGAAAAAAGCTTTCCACTTATAGCGAAAAGAGACGTCCTGAAAGTCGTCAGGTATTTGGACGAGAATTACCCGAAAGAGCCCATCTGCGCGAGTACAGAATAGTAACGGTCTGGCGGCGTCTTGCAGATACCGGCACCAGGCAAGCATGAACCATGAACCAGAGAATAATAATACTGCTTGCAATCCTGGGGTTACTGTTATCCTTCGCCCTCTACAGGGTCTTATACAGCAGCATTTGGGGGGGCAGCAGGCGACCGGCCACCACCACCCGCTACCGTGCCCCGGCACCCGCCGCGTCACCCGTGCCGGCGTCTTCGGCAGGGGAGGAAGCAGGGAAAAAGGCGCGCCCTTTTCATCCTGTAAAGGTTAATGCCGCCAGCTTCAAACGGCTGGTCGCATCGGGTGAATGGGGGCGGAACCCCTTCCTCACCCTGGACGAACTCTATCAACCGAAACAAAAGAAGGTGACCAAGGAAATTGTAACAAAGGGGCTGTCCCCGCAAAACCTGCACTTAAGCTCCATCCTTATGAGCGGCAAGGATGGGGTTGCCGTAATAAACGGCGAGTTCTACATGGTGGGCGACGTGCTGCCAATGACCGGGGAGACGATTGCCGCAATCACCAACGATGGGGTGGTCCTGGAAGGGGCCAAAGGCAGAAAACTGCTA
>JAUVQR010000255.1 GCA_030598065.1 Planctomycetota bacterium
ATAGCGCGAGATAAAAACAGTCCTCGTTTGCGAAAATCTTCTCAAGGGGGCTGGGTTTATTCTCCCACAGGTCTTTTTCCGCAAGGTGGATGTAGGTGTCCAGGTTGGTGCAGATAAACATCGACACTGCGGCGACCGCCCCGACGGTTAGAATATTCGGGATGTCGTCAATTCTGTGTGCCGCCAACGCAATACAAAACAGGACGACGCTGCCGACGATACTGTCACATATGGAATCAAGGAGCGCGCCATATTTGGAGGACGTAAATTTCAGTCTGGCTACCTCACCGTCAGCCAGGTCAAATAATATGGAAACGTACAGGATGAGCGCCCCAAGTACCGAATACCGGTAGCCTCCCTGCAGGTAAAACCAGCAGGCCGCAAGTGCGATAAAAAAACTGACCAGTGTAATCTGGTTGGGCGTTATGGAGTATCTCACCAGCACCCCGCTGACCAGCCTTGAGAACTTGCGGCTGACATAGGTGGAGAACGGACTGTCACCTACCAGGCCAAGGAACCCGAATAGCCGCTCCTTTGACTCAGCCATGGTTTCCGGGGACGTTATCTCCATGCATAACTGGCCTGTGACGTCAACGGCCTTGACGTTTCCGGTGTGGAGGAGGGCATCCACAATGTCACACATGTTACTGCCGCGGTCAAGCGCCTTTGCCGCAACGTCTTTACACAGGTCAGGCCGCGTCAGGATGAGCCCCGCCGTCTGGGTGTATCTTATGTCCTCTGGGTGCGGTAAAGTCCGGTTTTCTTTGGTTATTTTGGTCATACCGTCCGAGGCCATATAGTCCGATACACGTGGTCTGCAGTCAACCACGTTATCTCCGTCTAGTTTGACCGTACAACGACCGGGTTGGTCTCCCCCTGTCAGGTCACGCACGGCGATGCGTGCGGCCATGCCGTCAGTTTCAGGTTGGCATATTTTCCTGATGATACCGGGGTCAAAGACAGACTCCGCCTTGATGATAATGATGGAGTCGCCGGCGCTATCCTTTACAGTGTCTGATATGTCCCCGTCGTCGGGGCCGTGCCAGTGGATTGTGGAGTTTATTCGGCTGTCCCCCGAAAGGGTCGCTCTAAGCCTCCCATCTGCTTCTCCTTCGCCGGTGACTATTATGAATTCCCGTATACCGCCCTTCTGCGCGGAGAGCACGGTCCGCTTGATGAGTGGCATCCCGGCATGGTCTTCAAGGCATCTCTGCGGCTCTCTTACGAGCACCAGTGCCGTATCAGTCACGATTGTCGACTTCTCAACAAGGGTTGTCGTCATCTTTGTGTCCCGTCCCCGGGCTCTCCAAGCCTTGGCAATATCTCGCGCTCGGCGCACTGCACGTCTTCGGCGAAGTCTATCTCTATCCACGGCAGTCCGTCAACGCTCTCGACACCCATATCGCTGTGAGCGAGACACCTGTCGATGGCCTCCTCGTATTCCGCGTCAAGACGGCCTTCGTTAATGAGGTCTTCAAGCGCTTTCCTGAGGGCTGGGCCGTGTTCCGCGGACAGTTTTAGAAAACCCACACCCTCGCCGACGCGTGAGGATTTTGCCTTGCTTTCCTTGGAGATGGCTATGACCCTGTCGTTCTCCAGGAAAAGTTTCATCTCCTCGCCGGTGTCGGTGAAATTCTCTTCCATCAAGAAGCAGCTGGCCTTTGGCGAACGCACCAGCCTCTCAAGAAGAGTGGGGTGAAACAGCACGTCAGCGTCCATAATGAGCGTCTCTTCCACCAACTTTTCCCGCGCTATCCAGAGTGAAGTAACGCTGCCGTTCTTGTAGCCTTCGTTGACGAGATAGCTGAACCTGGGCCCTTTCCCATCATCCTTGCCAAGCGTGTTTATTTCTTCGAGAATCATATCCTTCAAGTGGCCGAGGACGATGGTTATGTCCCTTATGCCCAGCCCCTCAAGGGAGTCGAGGTGTCTGGCGAGGAGCGTTTTCCCGCCTATCTCTATAAGGCATTTGGGCCGCTGGTCTGTTATAGGCTTCAGTCTTTTTCCAACTCCGGCGGCGAGTATTATGGCCTGCATCCCACCTCCCCCAGTACCTTTAACACCTTGCCCAGACCCTCCAGAAAGTTCGCCAGGTCTTGAGGCGTTAGCTGGCCCATGTTGGCCACCCTGAAGATATCCTGCTTGAGCCGGGCCTGGCCGGCGTAAATCACGAAGCCCTCTTTCTTGAGACGGTCATGGAGGTCTTTGTAGACTACCCCATCCGGTAGGTATAACGCCGTGATGGTGTTTGACCGTATATTTTCGGGAAGGAAGGGCCTTATTCCATATCTCTTGAAGCCTTCCCTCAGCGTCCCGGACGCCTTTTTGTAGCGGGCTATCCTGTTGTCGACGCCCTCTTCGCGTAACTCCTCAAGGGCCGCCTCCAGGGCATAGAATATGGGGATGGATGGCGTGAAGGGGGTGCCGCCCTTTTCCTGCTCTTCCCACTGGTTAATGATGTTAAAGTACATTGACCGGGCAGGGATATCTGCCATCCTCTTCATCTCTTCCTTCTCGACGATGGCGAACGAAAGCCCTGGCAGCCCCTGTATGCACTTGTTCGCCGAGCCCAGGCATATATCTACATTATTTCTTATTATGTCTATTTCTTCGCCGCCAAGGCCACTGATGGAGTCGAGCAGAAAAACCCTCCCCAACCGCTTGCATAT
>JAUVQR010000072.1 GCA_030598065.1 Planctomycetota bacterium
AGGTCGGCAGTTCAAATCTGCCCGCCCCGACCAGTACGGGTAACAGGGTATCGGGGAAATGGCGAGGTGTTGGGCGTATGTCCTGCGGAGCAAGAAAGACAGATGGCTTTGCGCGGGACATACGGACGGCCCTTTTGAACCGGCACATCCCGGGGGATTGTGGTAAGAGGCGGCAAGGTATATCTGTGTATTGAAGAGAGAGGGATAAGATGATGTTCAAGAGTCCGGTTGCGTATTGTTTGGTAGCTCTAATGTTCAACTTGCTTGTTTCTGGCGTATTGCCCGTCCTCGCAGACGAGGCGGACTCACCCGGCGCGCAGCCGCCTGCAAGTAACATGGAGAAGGTGCAGGAAGTCACAGCCGACGGGGCCGCGGAGGGGATAGTAAAAGGTCATTTTGACGTCGTTCTTGACGTGAGGCGGCCGGAAGAGTATGAACAGACGCACATACCCGGCGCCGTGCTTGTACCGCTTGATAAACTCAGGGAAGATGCGCGTGAAGAGCTGGGAAATCTGGCCACGCCTATCCTTGTCTACTGCGCTGTGGGCGGCCGGAGCCTGGAGGCAGTCAAGATTCTAAGTAAAATGGGTTTTAAGAACGTGGTTAATCTAAGGGGCGGGATAATGGCGTGGAAGAAAGAGGGTTACCCCGTCGCCAAATGACGTGATTCGTGCAGCGCGCCGATTACCACCGGCTTGAGCGGGCCTAAGCGCGTGTCATGGGCCGCAGAGGAGGCCCTGCAACGGTTACGGATTATCAATCATGCCTTTCCTGTTTGAGGAGCTTCCCCGCCATCAGTTGATGGAAAACCAGTATTACTATAAGCCATGCCAGCACCAGACTGGCGTATATGTACAGGAACTGCTCTTTCGTAGAACTCTCCATCGTCAACGCCTCACGCTTGTCCATCTCAACCACCAGGGCCCATCTTACACTATACGAGACGTTAAGTGGCGCGAAGGCGCTAAGGACCTTTATATCACGGTAGTCTCTGATTATCCCGGTGCTGATGTTTCCGGCCAGCGCCTCTCTAACGGCCGAGGTGTCGGCCTCTGTCTTCAGCACGCTTGGCCCCTTAATGAAGCGGGAGTCGGACCTCAGTAGAAAATCCTGCCCTACAAGATACGATTCACCGGTCTTTGCAAGCCCGGAACGCTGGGTCATGATGTCGTTTATCTTCCTGTTATCCATATGGAACACGATTACCGCCACGGTCGTATCGGCAATGTTCTTTGTTATCGGGGCCGACATAAACATTGCGGGGTGACCGCCGAGCGCATACCACCTCATGTCTAGAATGTCTATACCCGTTTTCCCACTTACGAACGCCTTCTCGAGCGGCGTCCCGGCGAAGGGCTTCTCTAGCACGTTCTTGCCCAACTCCGGCCGGCCCCTCGCGCTGGCGATGATGTCTCCGTTCATGTCCATTATCATTACGTCGTAATACTTGTATGCCTCCGCAAAACTTACAAGGATGCCCCCGTATTTACGGTCCACGTCTTCATACGCAGCGCCGTTCAAGCCGCCTTTGTTAAAGGCCTCGGAGTATGCGCGGGCCACCGATTTAAAGACGCTGTTATTGGTGAGCTGAAAGGCGTCGGCCCTCCTCTCAAAGAAATAATCCTCCACCTCCGTTTTCTTGATATCCCTGATGGACACCAGCTGGTTGAAGGACTTTTCCTTTATAACTCCGCGGGTTATGACGTAAGTTATCGTATTTATTACGATAAAGGGTAAAACGCTTGAGAAGAGGCAGAACAGGAGGAGGTAGCGATACAGGGGATACTTGCTTCCGGCCCTCGTTGCCCCGCCGTGACTGAGCGGGTGCGAGTGCTCATCTGGGTGGCCTTTAGCTGCGTGTCCCTGTACCATGATATTATTGCCTCACGGTTATACGTGTCATTCTTCCTTACTGAATTATACCATACGGCTCACCGCTCTTCATCTTCGTACAGGAACTCCTGACGCATTATCCTGAAGAACACAAAGATGATAATAGCCCATATCGGGATCATGGCGAACGTCATCCAGACCACTCTGGTAATCATGGAGTTCTCAATGGACAATGCTTCGGCCTTGTCTATCTCAGCCAATAATGCCCACCGGACATCCGGCGCTATTTGCACGTATGTGTAGGCACTCAATACCTTCACGCCACGGTAGTCCTCTGCTATCCTGACGCCTGTGTTTCCATCCAGCGCCAATGCCACCGGCTTCGTGTCCACCCTCAGTTTAAGCACCTCCGAGGCGGCCATCGTGAAGCGGGAGTCGGAAAGCATGAGATAGTTCTCACCTACAAGATACGTCTCGCCCGATTCCTTGAGTCCCGGCCTCTGCTCCATCATTTCATTTATCTGCTGGCCGTCCATAAACAGTATCAGCACCCCCAACAGCGAGGACTCACCGCTCTCCCTCAGGATGGGCGCCGAAACGAACTGGGCCGGACCGTTGTAAGCTTCATACCACGCCATGTCGGTTACGCTAAGCCCCACCTTACCTTCTTCAAACGCCCTGTACAGCGTGGTATCCTTGTATTTATCAGTTGCCAGGTTCTGGCCCAGCTCTGGATTTTTTCTGGCGCTGGCCACGACGTTGCCTTCAGGGTCCACTATCAGGACGTCATAGTATCCGTACGCATCGGCGAAGCCGCTCAATATCTTGTGGTACCTCTCGTCCACCTCTTTGTACCTGACGCCGTCAATGCCCGCGTATTTCTTCCCCTCGGAGCCCCCTCTCTTGTAGGCGTCTATGTATGAGGTTATCGCCCACTTGAACAGGATGTTTGTACAGAGCTGGTAGGCATCTCCCCTTCTCTCAAAAAAGTAATTCTCCAGCTCGCGCTTCTTTATGTCCCTGACGGACACCAGGTGGTCAAACGCCTCTTGACGAATAAAACCCCTTGCCAGCCCGCAGTTTACGGAAGTGGTTATTATGTACGGCAGGAGGTTTCCGAAACAGCAGATTACTATCAAATAGATGAGCAGAGAGGCCGATTTCGACCTCTTCGAACCCTCGGGCCCTTTCGCGGGCGCAGGTTTTGCCGGGCCCTTAGGTATCTTGCGCGGTCTGGGCGGTAAAGGTCTTTTTGCCATTTCGTCTCTGTTCTTACCCCAGTTAAAATGTTAATATTAACGTGGCTACAAATATAAGTCAATTGACCTTTTGCCACATGTCCGTTTGCTGACGCTCTTTGTGATGAAACTAGCGATGCCCTTGCCCGCCGTTTTTCGCTAAAAAAGGGCAGACAATTTCACAGGGGCCCACTGTTGAGGGAGAAACCTGTGATACGGCGTGTGGCGCGACGCGTCTTTAGTGGGGAACCGCAGCGGTATGAACGGTAAGATGGAACCCAGATTCAAGGTCTGGATAGAAAAAGAAGATGAGGTCGTCTTCGCAGAGGGCCGAAAGATGCTGTTGGAGGCGGTTGATGAGCTGGGCTCGTTAAACGCAGCCGCCAAGAAGTTGGGTATGTCATACCGCGCGGCGTGGGGAAAGATAAAGGCCACAGAGGCGCGGCTAGGTAAAAAACTGCTCGAGAGCAGCGCGGGCGGTAGGGGCGGAGGCGGGGCGAGACTCACAAGAGACGCCAGAGAAATACTGAAACGCTACAACAGGTACAAGACACGGGTCAAAAGCTGCGTTGAAAGGGAGTACAGGGCCATATTCGAGGAATAAAACGCCTTGACAGAAGGAACTATAAGCGTATTATGTCTTTATTGACATAACGCTTCCGTATTGCCTGAATCCTGAACCCTGAGTAAAGAACCAAACGACTTGAAAACGCGGGAAAAGTTGCTGATAGCTTCTGTCTTGCTCCTTATAACCTCCCTTCCTGTCATGGCGCATGGCGAAACCGTGACAAACGGTGGGGACGAGATACTTGTCTTTGTCGCGGCCAGCCTCACCGACGCCATGAAGGACATCAAGGACCGGTTCGAGGAGAGGACGGGAGCCACGGGCGTCAGGGTCTTCATGAGTTTCGGCAGCTCCGGCACACTCTACCGCCAGATAGTCAACGGCGCCCCGGCGGACGTCTTCATCTCTGCGAGCGACACCCAGGTGGACGCCCTTGAGCTTGAAGGCCTCGCACTGCCGGATACAAGAAAAGAGATACTGACCAACGGCCTGGTGATCATTACGCACAAGGACAGCGGTCTGGAAATAAAGCGACTCGAAGACCTGACACGGCAGGGTGTAGGCAGGATAGCCATTGGAGAGCCCGGCTCCGTGCCGGCGGGTTTCTACGCCAAGGAGGCCCTGGTGAATCTGGGCCTGTGGGACGCGCTTCACGCAAGAATTGTGCCCGCCCTGGACGTGCGGGTCGTGCTCGCATACGTCGAGCGCAAGGCAGCCGGGGCGGGTATCGTTTACAGCACCGACGCCACCATAAGCGAAAGGGTCAGGGTCGTATATGAGTTTCCGAAAGACAGCCACACAAAGATAATCTATCCCGCTGTCATCATGAAAGAAACCAGGTCCGAGGGCCTGGCAAGGGAATTTGTGGACTTTGTCTCCTCTGCGGAGGCAAGAGAAATCTTTGAATCATATGGTTTTGAACCGTACGGTTCTTAGGCATCACATGCAACGGGGCAACGGGCCAACGGGAGGGTATTGAACCATGCTGTCACAAGAAGAGATATCGGCAATATGTATTTCAATGAAGGTCGCTGTATGCAGTACACTGCTCATCCTTCCCCCTGCTATATTCGTAAGCTGGGTGCTGGCCAAGACGGTCGTCCGGGGAAAATCCCTTATCGAGACCCTTGTTAACATGCCGCTGGCACTCGCGCCGGTGGTAAGCGGATTCTTTTTGCTTTTTCTGATGAGCAGGACCGGGCCGGTCGGCGGTTTTCTTTACGAGTACTTCGGTATTGAGCTGACATTTACATGGTACGCGGCGGTGCTGGCCAGCGCCGTCATAGCCTTTCCGCTCCTTGTCAGGGTGGCGCGGGTGGCCATGGAAGAGGTGGACCCCAAGCTGGAGAACGCGGCCAGGACACTGGGCGCGAGTCCATGGAGGGTATTCTGCACGGTGACCCTGCCGCTCTCAATAAGGGGCATAATAGCGGGTTCAATCCTTGCCTTCACGCGAAGCCTGGGCGAGTTCGGCGCCACTATAGTCCTGGCCGGGAACATACCGGGGAAGACACAGACAATACCGCTGGCCGTGTTCAACTGTGTCCAGACGGGGCATGATGACAGGGGCCTGCGTCTGGTCTTCATAGCCACCATACTGGCCTTTTCGGCGCTGTTCCTTGCCCAGAACGTCTCCAGCCGCACCACTCACTGAACCACCCACGGCAGACGACGACAACTATAATGAACCTCAAGGTCAACATAAGACGACAGGCCGGGACCTTTCATCTGGACGTGGCGTTTTCGGTGGAAAAACCCCTTACCGCCATCTTCGGTCCTTCGGGAAGCGGCAAGACCACCATACTGAACTGCATCTCCGGCGTAATAGAGCCGCGTGACGGCGAGATATCCATCGGCGGCATGCCCCTGTACAGCAGCGAAGACGGCGTGAACCTGCCCCCGGAAAGCCGCAACATAGGCTACGTGTTCCAGGAAGGGCTTCTCTTCCCGCATCTCACGGTGGAAAAGAACATCTTCTACGGTTTTAACCCGGCTGATGAGTCAAGATGCCACATCGTCCCTCAGGCGGTCATAGACGTCCTGGATATAGAAAACTTCCTTGGTAAAAAACCGCGCCAGTTGTCCGGCGGAGAGCAGCAGAGGGTGTCCATCGCCAGGGCGCTCCTGTCGCATCCGCGGCTGCTCATCTTCGACGAGCCGGTATCTGCGCTGGACTGGGGCCTCAAGAGCCGGTTCCTGGGCTATCTTAAACGGATAAAGGAAGAATTCCACGTCCCCATACTCTACGTTACCCACGCCTTCTCCGAGATTATGAACCTGGCGGACGAGGTAATCGTAATAAAAGACGGCAGGGTGCTGGCCACTGGCGGCATATCGAGCTTGTTCCATTACCCGGAAATATTTCCCATAATAGAGTCCGGGGGGCTGGAGAACGTATTGACCCTCAAGGTGCTCTCGCATAATACGAAACGCGGCGTCACCCAGCTCGGGCTGGGCGGTGGCCGGCAACTAGTGGTGCCTCTAGGCGGGCCGGAACCCGGGGGAACGGTCTCGGCGATAGTACGGGCGCAGGACATACTGGTGAGCCGTCAGAGGCCGGCGGGGCTGAGCGCACGCAATATACTGGAGGGAACGGTCAAGGACGTCTCCGTTGCGGGCAGTAAGGCCGTTTTGTCCGTTGACCTGGGAGAGCGGATTATCGTCGAGATAACACACGAGGCCCTCCGAGAACTCGAAATAGAAACCGGCCGGACATATTTCTTCATTATTAAATCCAACTCCATACGGGTGTGTTAGGGCTTTTCGTCCCGGAGGCATGCCTCCCTTGACCTCTCCAACATAACACAAGACAAAAGCGCATCCCTCCGCTAAAATCCCGGTCGTGCCGTGCTAATTATTCCAAAATTACAGCTTATGTGTTGACTGTGTATGCAGTTTGTAAATAATCGTTTCTTAACGACCCTTGGAAAACCTGTACTCGGAGGATTAACATAATGGCAGTTCAGCGGTTAAATTGCGACAAAAGACTTGCTTACCACAAAGGACTCATGTCCGACGCGTCGATTATTCCGGCCGAAGAGATGCTTAAGGGTTCCTTTCTCTTCTGCGGCGGCGCCATACCCAGAGACCCGGAGAACAACTGGGACATCCCCGATAACTTTGCAGAGCAGTGCCACGTAACGTTCAAGAATATGCTTGGGGTGCTCAAGGAGGCCGGGACCACTACCGATAACCTGATAAGGGTAATCGTATATCTGACGGACATGAGGGACTGGGAGGCCATGAACAACATTTACGCCCAGTACATCAAGTCCGCACCCTCCAGGGCCTGTATCGGTATAGATGCCCTCAACAACAAGTATCAGATTGAGATTATCGTCGACGCGTTTATACCGGGCAAGTAGTAATCTGTAGCGTTCGC
>JAUVQR010000112.1 GCA_030598065.1 Planctomycetota bacterium
AAAAGGACTCCATAACACCCCGCTAGATTGCCGCCCCGCCGCTCCTCCCACAGGGAACACAAGGCATCCACAGCCACACAAACACCCCTTTAAGCCTTTGTCCCTCAGGGGATAGGTCTTTTTGTCGTTTGCCGTCTTCTGTGGGTATCCTCCTTACGAAGCCACTCCCGCAAGGTCATACACTATGGAAAAAGGAATTGATTTTTTTGACGCTTGAGACTATAATGTTGCTTCGCCAACTACAGTTTTTTAGCGGATAATATCTCTTTCTTTTGTAGAGAATCTTGCGAGGACTCGAGACCCCCATTGAATTGCTGATGGGGGCTTAGTATTTAAAGAGGGACTTACAACGGCTTAAGGCCGCTTATGTAAAGGAGTAACCCATGCAGCCACAAGACAAAAAAACACCGGCGGAAGCCCAAAAAACAGAACCTAAGAAAGAAAAAAAGCTGACCCCAAAGAAGGATTCGAACGGCAAGAGCATTGCCGAACAAATGCTGGGGAGGATGAAGGAGGCTGGAGTAGAGTCTATCTACGACCGGTACGAGGCCCAGCAGCCCCAGTGTGGTTTCGGGCTGGTGGGGCTGTGCTGCAGACACTGCAATATGGGCCCTTGCAACGTAGACCCATTCGGTAAAGGCCCACAGAAGGGAATCTGTGGCGCCGATGCCAATACGATTGCCGCCAGGCACTTTACCAGATCGGTTGCCGCCGGCTCGGCGGCTCACTCTGACCATGGCAGGTCCATCGCTCAGTTGCTTATTGCCACGGCCCGAGGCGAGGCCCCCGGCTATAAGGTAAAGGACGAAGGAAAGCTGATGATGGTGGCCGAGTGGTTTGGCGTGAAGACCGAGGGCCGGAAGGTCAATGAGATAGCCGAAGACGTCGGCGAGATGGCCCTTGCGGAATTTGGTAAGTCCTACGGTTTTCAGCACTTCACCAAACGCGCCCCTAAGGCCCGGCAGGAGTTGTGGGCAAAGCTGAACATTACCCCACGCGCCATTGACCGCGAGGTCACCGAAAGCATGCACCGCACGGGTATGGGCTCCGACCAGGACTACAAGAACCTGATTCGCCAGGCAAGCCGGACCGCAATGGCAGACGGCTGGGGCGGCTCCATGGTGGCCACAGAACTCCAGGATATCCTTTTTGGCACACCAAAGCCCATCAGGGGAAAGGCCAACCTTGGCGTGCTCAGAGAAGACCAGGTGAACATCCTTGTACACGGCCACGAGCCCCAGATATCAGAGATGGTCGCTCTGGCATCCCAGGACCCCGAACTCCTCAAGGCGGCGGAGGCGGTAGGCGCCAAGGGCATCAACCTTGCCGGAATATGCTGTACGGCCAACGAACTCCTCATGCGCCACGGTATACCGATGGCCGGCCACATGAAGATGCAGGAGATGGCCATTGCCACAGGCAGCGTCGAGGCGGTGATTGTTGACATACAGTGCATCATGCAGTCCGACGTTGAGACGTCAAAGTGCTACCACACAAAACTGATTACCACGTGCTCTAAGGCGCGCATCATAGGAGCCGAACACGTGGAGATAACCGACGAAAACGCGCAGGAGCAGGCGAAGAAGATAGTAAAAACGGCCATCGACAACTACCCCAACCGCGACCGCTCGAGGGTCTATATCCCCAAGGATGCGGAGAAAGAGATGGTAGTCGGCTTCAGTCACGAGACCATAAAATACATGCTGGGAGGCAGATTCAGGGCCAGCTACAGACCGCTGAACGACAACATCATGAACGGAAGGATACGCGGCGTAGCGGGCGTGGTTGGTTGTACCAGCCCGAAGGTCTTGCCGGGCCATCAGCCCTACGTAGAGCTGGTGAAGGAGCTGATAGCAAACAACATACTCGTGGTTGAGACCGGGTGTGCGGCCACGGAGTGCGGCAAAGAGGGCCTCATGATACCCGAACTGAAAGAGGCCTGCGGTGAAGGGCTAAAGGAGGTGTGCGAGGCGGTCGGTATACCGCCTATACTCCACGCAGGGGCCTGTGTAGACAACAGCCGCATCCTCATCGCTTGCTCGGAGATGGTCGAAGAAGGCGGGCTTGGCAACGACATAAGTGAACTGCCGGTGGCCGGCGTGTGTTATGAGTGGATGCACGAGAAGGCGCTCTGCATTGGGCAATACTTTGTCGCCTCCGGCGTCTTTACCATATTCGGGATAAACTCTCCGGTCCAGGGCGCGCCAGATGTGCAGAAGTGGCTTACGGAGGGAATCGAAGAGGAACTTGGGGGCAAGTGGGCCTTTGAACCGGACATAAAGAAGGTTGCAAGGCTGGTAATAGATCACATTGAAAAGAAGCGAGATGCGCTCGGAATCAACGTTGAGGCCGAACGAAAGCTGTATGACATGGATGATAGGCGCAAGCTCGATATAAACGTCTGAGGATACCAGTGCTATGTCTAAGATAATTTGCTCTGCCGCTATACGCGGTGCACATAAGATAGTCCAGCAGGCTGAAGATAAACTGAAGGATGCCATCGCCCAGAAGGGCAAGGACCACAAGGTCGAGTTCCCCAACACCGGGTACTTCTTTCCCATAATCCTTTCCATGACGGGCAGGGAGGTAAAGACACTTGAAGAACTCCTGCCCGTCCTGGAAGAGGCAAAGACGCTGTTGCCGGAGGTACCCGCGGAAGAACACTGGCTACCGTACCTGGGTCACACGCTTGACGCCGGGATGGCCACCCTCTTCGCAGAGGAGATTATCGAGGGCTGCAAGTATCTGATAGGCCCTAACCCGGTCGAGGGGATATGGCTGGGCGCCGCTGACGACATAATACTCCGCGAGAGGGGCATAGAGTTTGTTGACGGTACCGCGCCCGGGTTCGCCGCCATAGTGGGAGGAGCCCCAGATGCGGATACGGCGGTCAGGATAGCCAGAGAACTTCAGGAAAAGAACCTTTACGTCTTTATGTGCGACAAAGGGGCCAACGGTTTGCGCTTTGCGGAGCAGTTGGACAGTAAAGGAGTACAGCTTGGCTGGGAGACACGATTGGTGCCGTTTGGCGATAGCATAAGCGCCGCGGTGTACGCCCTTGGCTTTGCCAATCGTGCGGCCATGTCCTTCGGCGCGGTTAAACCGGGCGATTTCCGCCGCAACCTGATATACAACAAGAACCGCATCTTCGCCTTTGTCATGGCCCTAGGAGGCGGTGTAAGCGACGAGCAGTACGCGACCGCCGCCGGGGCGATAAACTACGGCTTCCCAACCATCACCGACGCGGATATCCCGGAGATACTGCCCACCGGCGTCTGTACATACGAACATGTCGTGTCGAACATCACTCACGACAAGATAGTCGAAAAGTCCATAGAGGTAAGGGGTCTGAAGGTCTCTGTTCATAAGCTAGACATCCCGGTGTCTTATGGGCCGGCCTTCGAGGGTGAGCGCATCAGAAAGGACGACATGTACGTCGAGTTCGGCGGACCGAAGGCTCACGGGTTTGAGTTCGTGACAATGAGGGAAGTCGGAGAGATAGAAGACAACAAGATAGAGATTATCGGGCCCGACCTGGACGAATTTGAAGAAGGAAGTTCCATAAACATAGGCATCTATATTGAAGTGGCCGGCCGTAAGATGCAGAAGGATTTCGAGCCCATCCTGGAGCGGCAGATACACCGCTTCCTGGGCGAGGCGCAGGGAATTTTCCACATGGGCCAGCGCCACCAGATACGCCACCGTATCAGCAAAGACGGCTTCAATTCTGGCCTGAGATTGAAACACATAGGCACCATCCTGCACGCGAAATTCCATGACGAGTACGGCGCTATCGTAGACAAGGTGCAGGTGACCGTCAAGACCAAGAAGGAAGATGTGGAGAAGCTGATAGACGAGGTGCAACAGGCGTTTGTCGAGAGAGACGAACGCATGATGGGTATGAGCGACGAGACCACCAACCTTTTCTACAGTTGCTCACTGTGCCAGAGCTTTGCGCCCACCCACGTCTGCATCATCTCTCCTGAGCGCTCCGGCCTGTGCGGCTCCGTAAGCTGGCTGGACGCAAAGGCATCTTATGAGATTACGCCCACAGGACCCAACCAGCCGATAGAGAAGAGTAGCGTCGTCGACGAATCGATGGGACAGTGGGAAGGTGTCAATAAATTCCTGTCAGACGCCTCAAGCAGGAAGTTCGATAAGGTCAGCATGTACAGCATGCTGGTAGACCCGATGACCAGTTGCGGCTGCTTTGAGTGCATATCGGTACTGCTGCCGATGTGTAACGGCATCATGACCGTGCACAGGGACTTCACGGAAATGACGCCGTGCGGTATGAAGTTTTCTACCCTCGCCGGCTCGGTGGGCGGCGGGCAGCAAACGCCTGGCTTCGTGGGGCACAGCAAGCTCTTCATGGCCAGCAAGAAGTTCATCTCGGCGGACGGTGGCCTGGCGCGGCTCGTCTGGATGCCCAAGGAGCTCAAGGAAGAGATGGGCGAATATATTGAGGGAACGGCCCAGGAGCTGGGACTGGAAGACTTCCTCAGCAAGATAGCCGACGAGACCATCTGTACGACGGAAGAAGAGATACTGGACCACCTGCAGAAGGTCAACCATCCCGCACTTCAACTTGAGGCGCTGATATAAACACATGAACAAGACTAAGCCCGACACCCCCGAGAAAGACCGTGAAGAAGATGGCTTGTTTTCACGCCTGCTGAAGACCCGCACAATCATTGTCTCGGACGAGATTGACAAGAAGATGGCCCAGCGGGTCATCTCCCAGCTCCTGATGTTGGAGCAGGAAGACCCCAAGAAACCGATCAAGCTCTTTATCAACTCTCCCGGAGGCGACGCTGACGCCGGGTTTGCGATATTCGACATGGTACGGTTCATAAAACCTGAAGTGAAGACCATCTGTACCGGTCTTACCGCAAGCGCGGCGGTAATCATACTGCTCGGGGCGGAAAAGAAGAACAGGTACAGCCTTACCAACGCCCGCATTCTGATACACCAGCCGAGCACCGGCATTATGGGCACTGCCGCTGACATAGAGATTGAGGCCAGCGAAATACTAAAATTCCGCGACAAGATAAACCTCCTCATCGCCGAAGAAACAGGGCAGAGCATCAAGAAGATTGAAGACGACACCAGAAGGAATTTTTGGATGAGCGGAGAAGAGGCCCTGAAGTACGGTCTGATTAGCAAAATAGTCAAAGACAGAGAACAACTGGGATAAAATGGCACTAACAGGACTAGATATATACAAACTACTTCCGAAGACGAATTGCAAGAAGTGCGGCAGGCCCACCTGCCTTGCTTTTGCCATGCAACTGGCGCAAAAGAAGGCGTCACTGGATGAGTGTCCGGACGTAAGTGAAGAGGCAAAACAGACGCTCGGTGCGGCCTCAGCCCCACCCATAAAACTGGTCACCGTTGGTACGGGAGATAACGCCCTGCAGATTGGCGAGGAAAACGTCCTGTTCAGACACGACGAGAAGTTCTATAACCCGGGAGGCGTGGCCGTCTCCATCAGCGATAATCTGGGGGAAGAAGAGCTGGCAAAGAGCGTGGAGAAGGCAAATGCCCTGACGTTCCACCGCGTGGGGACGGATATATCCATTGACCTTATAGCGCTCAAGAACGACAGTGGCGACAAGGACAAATTCGCAAAGGCCGCCCAAAAGCTGGCGAACGGGACCCATCTGGGGGTGATACTCGTAAGCGAATCACCGGAGGCAATGGGAGCGGCCCTCGAACATCTGGCCGAAAAGAAACCGTTG
>JAUVQR010000314.1 GCA_030598065.1 Planctomycetota bacterium
TGCAGGTGGAGGGCGGGGCTCAAGGCGTTGGCCTCATGACTACCTCCGCCGTGGTTTCCAGCATCTTTCTAATCGTAATAACTGACGCCCTGTTTAGCCTTCTGTTTAACTACGTGGGATGGTAGGATTTACTCGTGGAGAATAAACCGATTATACAGGTAAGGGATCTGACCGCCGCCTACGGAGACGACGTCATCCTCAATAACATAAGCTTCGACGTCTTTAAGGGGGAGATATTTATAATCCTGGGCGGGAGCGGCTGCGGGAAGAGTACGCTACTGAAGAATATGATAGGCCTTTTACAGCCGCGGCACGGCAAGGTCCTTATAGACGGCACGGACATAGTCTCTGCCGAAGGCAGAGAGCGTCAGGCAATATACCGCAAGTTTGGCGTGCTTTTTCAATCGAGCGCGTTGTTGAGCGCGATGACACTGCGCGAGAACGTCGCGCTGCCGCTGCGGGCGCATACGCGACTTCCCAGGGATATGATAAATTTTCTGGTCCGCGCGAAACTGGGAATGGTGGGCCTACTGGGATACGAAGGACATTTGCCGGACGCACTCAGCGGAGGCATGAAGAAGCGGGCCGGTATAGCGAGGGCCCTGGCGCTTGACCCTGAAATACTCTTTTTCGACGAGCCGTCCGCCGGGTTGGACCCCGTGTCGTCAGTGAGCCTGGACGACCTTATTATGCAGATAAACGCCAGTCTGGGGACGACCATGGTGGTGGTAACGCATGAGCTATCAAGTATTTTTACAATCGCGCACCGGGTGATAATGCTGGATAAGAGGTCCAAGAAGATTATAGCTGAAGGCCACCCTGCCGACCTGAGGGAGAGAAGCGAGAATTCGTACGTCAGAGACTTCTTCAACCGCCGGGTGGGAGAGGGTATGCACGCCTAGAATTGTGGAACTGGGTTTTTCAGCCGTGTAGAATAGCGGCAGGTTTAGGAGACCTCAGTCATGGCCAGTATGGCACTGAAAGTCAGGGTCGGGATTTTTGTCATAGTAGGCATCAGTTTGGTTGTGGGGACCGTGATTGGACTTTTTGCATGGTACAGCACACAGGACACGGAATACTACGTTACCTACGTTGATGAGTCCACGTCGGGCCTTGATAAAGACGCCGCTGTCAAATTCAGGGGGGTTAGTATAGGGCGTGTCGCCAACATCCTTGTCGCTCCGGACGAGCAACACGTGGAAGTAATAATGGAGATTAAGTCCTCGTTCTTAATGCGGCCTGAGTTCGTGGCAACGGTAAAATATGCGGGTATAACGGGGCTTAGATACGTGGAGATTCAACCCTTTCAGGAGGGCATGAAGAGAGAGTCCATGGACTTTTCTTTCAAGCCGGACCACGACTACATGGTTGTTCCCTCGACCCCGTCTGACCTGGAGCAGCTTGCCATCACGGTTAGAAAGACCTTTAAGAACATTAACCAGCTTGACGTCAAGGAAATATCAGATAAAGTTACGAGCGTGCTGGATAATCTGGACATTCTCGTAGCTCAGCTTAAGGACGCGGATACCGTCAACAACCTTAATTCCGCCATTGCGCAGCTTAATAGCCCTAAGATAGCCAAGACCATAAAATACCTTGAGTCCGCCACACAGAAGCTGAACAAGCTGATGTTGGAACTTAATGCTGAGTCGCTCCCCAGGAAGGTTAACACCTTTCTTGAAGAGGGCACGCTCTTGTCGCGCAACCTGAACGCAATGTCGTTTGAACTGCAAGGCATGGCCCAGATAGATGACGTCATGAGGGCCACGGCAGATACGGTTAAGAACCTGAACCAGACGCTCAAGCAAGGTGCTTCCACCATGATATTTGCAGAACCTCCTAAGCCGAGAGCAACCTACGGGGACTAATCCATGGATTCTACAAACCGGAACATGAACGCCTTTATTTTCCTGTCCGTTATGGCCTTGTTGTTCTCTGCCGGCTGCCTTAACCTGAAACAGCCCGCGCTGAAGGTGGACTATTACCAGATTGAGCCTAA
>JAUVQR010000150.1 GCA_030598065.1 Planctomycetota bacterium
AAACAACTTCTCCGGGCCAGTATACGTGGCCGTCAGGCCGCCTCCGGCGAATATTATGCCGGAGTCGTCGATGTCGATGTTCTGGTCTCGAAGCTTGGCGTAGTATTCCTGCGTGGTAAGACCGGCCTTCTCCGCGGCCTCTTCCTGTTTCTCCTTGCCCCAGAACCCCGCCAGTGCGGACCTTTCACCGGCCGGCGCGTAGAGCGTCAACCCGATAATCACCAAAACGGCAAGGCTCAAAACAAACCCAGGCCTTCTTAACCTGTGCATACCTGTTCCCTCCTTAAATTGTAACCCGGCTATTGAATTATTTGTTAACACACGGGACGGACTGGTATCTCAAAACGAGACTTCTAGTGGAAAGCCGTCTCAGGCCTGAAAGGTAAAGTCTCCACTCTTGCCCCCCGACTTTTTCAGGAGATGCACGTCGTTTATGACCATGGCCCTGTCCACCGACTTGCACATGTCATAAATGGTCAGGGCCGTGACGCTGGCGGCCACCAGGGCCTCCATCTCCACACCCGTACGCGCGGTAACCCGCACCTCCGAGAATATCTCAACGGTGTCAGCACCGTTATCTTTATAGTCGACCTTGACCGAACTGAGGTTTAACGGATGACACATGGGTATCAGTCCGCCGGTCCGCTTTGCCGCCATTATACCGGCCACCCTGGCCACCTCCAGCACGTCTCCCTTGGACACCTTCTTGTCCATAATCAGTCTGAAGGTCTCGGGGCGCATGGTAACGCTGGCGTGGGCGACGGCAACGCGGTCTGTGACGTCCTTCCCGGACACGTCCACCATCCTGGAAGCGCCGGACTCATCGAAATGGGAGAGTTTGGACATAACACCTCTATTTATTTACTTTGAGCAATACGTTTTATCAATGAAACGCCACTAATCTATCATTTGCCGATTTTGGGGTCAAGGAAAAGGAGGGCGGGAGTCTACGCGGTCAGTCTCTCCTCGAAGGCCGTTATCGCCTTCTGCACCGTCTCTTCCGGGGTCAGGTGGGAGGTGTCTATAGTGAAATCAGCGGCCTTGTGGTAGTATTTGCGACGGTATTCAAGTAAATGGACTATCTCGTCATGGAGGTCCCCGTCGGTAAGCCGCGGGCGCTGGCTGCGGGTCTTTACGTCGGCCTTGAGCCGTTCATAAATAGTCTCTGCGTCGGCCTCCAACAGGATTACCACGCCGCCCTTCTTCATGTTCTTCACGTTTTTCTTGCTGAGAACGGCCCCGCCGCCCGCGCCGATGACCCTGCGCTCAAGCCCGCATAGCTCGGCAATCACTGACTCTTCCATCCTTCTGAACGCCTTCTCTCCCCCTTCATCGAATATGGTGGTTATGTCCTTGCCCGCTTTCTCTTGCAGGTAGTCGTCGGCGTCGATGAACTCCCAGCCCAGCCGCTCGGCAACCAGCCTGCCCGCGGTCGTCTTGCCGGTACCCCTAAAACCTATAAGTATAATGTTCACGGCGTCATCTCTATAAAATGTCCCGACCGTCAAAATAACCGAGGTATAGACCGTAATTCTAAGATTCCTGTACAACCAAACACAAAGAAAAAAGGAAAAAATATTGGACAGGCAAACCAGTGTACAAGAAACGTACATACATATTGACCTAACATTTTACCGGCCTGAGTGTTACCCGTATCTATTTGTTAATATTTCTTGTAACTCTTTTGAAATCGTAATACAATCGAACACGAGTATGAGCAATAGGGCCATGAGAATACTATTACTGTCCATGCCTGATATGGCGCCTCAGCTAAACACCTGGAAGGCACCCAGTCTGGCCATCTCCAGCATTACCGCCAACATGCTGGCCTCCCAGCCGGAACACGAGGTGTACATGGCAGACCTGATTACGGCAAGGGACGACCCTGTCGGCACCATCCAGGGGCTGCTCAAGGACTTCAATCCCGAAGTGGTGGGCTTCAGCGCAAAGAGCTTCGAGTTCTCCACGGCCTGCAGGATAGCCACCTACATAAAATCACTTCACAAGGACGTTAAAACCGTTCTTGGCGGTTACCATTCCACCCTCATGTACGAGGATATTGCAAGGGAGGGGCTTGCCGAACCCTTTGACTTTCTACTGAGGGGAGAGTGTGACCACAGCTTCGGCGAACTCATCCAGGTCATTACCGATAAACGCCGGTCAACAAGCGTCCGCGGCCTGTCGTTTAGAGACAACGGCCATTGGATCCACAATGCCCCAAGACTCCAGGAAGACCTGAATACGATCGTCATGCCCAATAGGGCCAACAGGCTACTGACAGGCTACACCTTTCAGGACCGCATGCTGGACACGCTTGAGACCTCCAGGGGCTGTACCATGCCGTGCAACTTCTGCAGTATGAGGTACATGTACGGGTCGACCTTCCGCACCTATCCCTTAGAAAGGGTGATGGCTGATATCGCTAACGCAAAAAAACGGGGTACGAAGTATCTGGCCATCACCGACGACAACATCTGTCTGGATTTAAAACACCTTGAGTCGCTATGCGACGCCATCATCCGTGAAGGTCATGACGACATGACCTACGTGATACAGGGAAGCTCCGCGGGAATATCTTCCTCGGAGACCGTGGTGGAAAAGATGTCCAGGGCGGGCTTTGATATGGTCTATCTGGGGATTGAGAACGTCTCCGAGAAGAACCTGAAGCTGATGAAAAAGGGAAATATCGTAGAAAAGACCAAGAGGGCGGTAGAGCTCCTTCAAAAATACAATATTATAAGCATCGGGGGACTGATTATCGGCCATCCGGACGACCGTGAGGAAGACATCGCCGTTAATTACGAGTTCTTGAACCGTCTGGGTGTTGACTTCTACCACGACCAGATTATCACACCCTATCCAAAGACGGGTATGAGAGAGGACCTCCTCAGACAGGGGCTAATCACCAACCTTGACGACTACCGTAAATACAGCGGCTTCTGGGCGAACGTCAAGACCAAACACCTTGACTCTCAAGATATACAATTCTACAAATGGAAGTACGGCCAAAAGATGACCTCATTCTTCAGGAGCCCAAGGGCATATAAGAGGCGGTTTCCCACCGGCCTGCTTATTAAGTTTCTTCTCAAGTACTTAGCGACCGCTCCTTATTACCAGACCAAAAAATTCATCAAGAATTATGGGAAGACGGAAAGAGAGAGATTCCAGGCCTATATAGATATTCAGGAACATCTTAACGACTTTCCCGAACTGCCGGAAGCGATAACCGCGGAACCGACCACAAAAAGCCGGTCCGCTTAGGACCGCCCGGCCCCAAAAGCCCTACGGTGAGTGCCTCGCAATGATAACTGCCGCCACTATGGCCAGGAACACGCCAAGCCCCTGCATCATGTTCAACCTTACACCGAAAAACAGGCACATCCATAATACTGTCAGCGCCGGGCTGAGGTTTACCAGCGGCGCCACAACCTCCGCCCCGCCTCCACTCTTGAACGCATAGATTATCGTAAGCGTTCCTATCGCGGCAAAGACTCCGGCGCCAAAGGCAACGACGTCTGCCCTGGTAGAAGGTGTGGTGGCCTCAAAACTCATAATAAACGGCAAAGAAAAAAGTACTATCAGAAAGCCTGCCGACTCGAAGACCAACACCCGAAAGGGGTTACCCAAGACTTTCGTCGAATAGCTTACCATGGGTGACCACGCGCTCCAGAAGACAAGAGTTATCAGTGAATATAAGAGCCATGTTTTCATGATTATTCGTCCTATTATGTAAGTTTGTATATTAGCCTACGTTATGTGCGTTGCCCACCGCCATGCTATCTGCAATAATCTACTCTTACAATTTTAAAATCAAGTTATTTAAAAAGTTTACAAGGGCTTATATTGTATGTAACGTGTATCCTTTTTACTCTTGACCGGCCTGCCGTTTGTAGTGGAGAATTGAGCCCCGATGGGCAAAACATCTGAAACCTGGCTAACTGAGGGTAAATGAACAATGGAACTCTATCTGGTACGGCATGCCGAGGCCGTGAGTGAGCAGGAAGACCCACGTTGCCCCCTCTCGGACCGCGGCAGGGAGGCCGTGTCGAGGATGGCCGGTTTTATCAGGGGCCTGAACATCAATGTGAAGGTCATCAAACACAGCCAAAAGCTGAGGGCCGAACAGACCGCCCGTGAATTGGCGCGGGCCGTTACCTCTGCCGACGGCCTTCAGGCGACGGAGGGACTCACGCCCAACGACGACGTCCGGCCGATGAAGACATTACTTGAGGATGCGCAGGAGAACGTGATGATAGTCGGCCATCTCCCCTACCTGAGCAGGCTGGTCAGTTGTCTATTAGACGCCGGCCGGGAACAGAAGACCGTGGCTTTCGGGGCATGTTGCGTCGTCAGAATGGACTATAATGAGGCGTCCGGTGAGTGGGGTATCAGGTGGGTGCTCACGCCCGATATTGTAAAATCCTGAGACCTGGTAGCAGAGAGACATTGCGCTTGACCGGGGATAGCGCTAAATGTATAAATACGAGATGCCGTTTTGACAATTTTTCGGCCCACCGTGCGCCCGTAGCTCAGTAGGATAGAGCGACAGTTTCCTAAACTGTAGGCCGCAGGTTCGAATCCTGCCGGGCGTACCATTCT
>JAUVQR010000038.1 GCA_030598065.1 Planctomycetota bacterium
ATGGACGGCCTCTTGCCCTGACCCCAAAGACACGCCAGGTTGGCGGGTGGCTTTTTCAGGCTCAACCTGCGCAGGTTGACGTCGTGCCTTGACAGAATATGGCGCGAGTCCTCCATTATCTTGATAATCACGTCACTGCCCTTACCGGCCGGGAGGTGCGCGCTGACAGACATCCCCATAATGTCATGTGGCGGTACACAGTATGCGCTCATATCGGCGTCCCCACGGTAGAGCATTATGTTTCTATAGCTCTTACCGCTGTGAAAACTGATTACGGCGTCCGCCAGCTCCGCGTGCAACGCGGCCACTAGAGACCGCGCTTCATCGTTGGAGACGTGTCCCGCGCTAAAATCCTCCAGTGTGTCGTCATTAACCGTAACCAGGTTACAGCGAAACGCCCAGTCATCGGGGCCAAGCTCAAGCCCCAGATTCGCCGCTTCCAGTGGGGCACGGCCGGTGTAGTATTTCTTGGGGTCATAACCCAGCAGGCAGAGCGTGGCGACGTCACTTCCAGGTTCAAACCCTTCCGGAACGGTTCTGGCCGTCCCCAGAGAGCCGGAACGCGCAACCAGGTCGCTATTTGGAGTGGAGGCGGCCTCGACTGGCGTCTTGCCGTCGAGTTGGTCCTGGGGAAGGTCGGCCATGCCGTCAGATATAACAATTGCGTATTTCAAACCAAAGCCCCTTTCTGAGCGCTATTTTCAGACATGTCCCTGAAGTTGTCAATGACTAAAAAGCCTTGACATTGCAGACTGCCTGTGCTAGAAGCCGCATTCTAAGGGATACAGTGACGGGGCTTTATAACCTTTCGATTACACCTCAGGCTTCTCCTGGGCCTACTAAATTGAGTTTATCAACCAAATTCCTTAAGGCTGTCGGCAAGAGACCCGGGGTCGCGATAAGCGGCAGTTTTCTTATAATCATATTCATAGGCGCAGGGTTTCTCAGCCTGCCACAGGCCACGGCTTCGGGCGTGAGGTTACCATTTCTAGACGCCATATTTACCTCAACATCAGCCACCTGTGTTACCGGTCTCATTGTAAGGGACACGGGACAGTATTTCTCTACATTTGGTCAGGTGATTATACTCATACTTATACAGGTAGGCGGACTGGGGATAATGACGCTGGCGGCCTTTTTCGGGGCGATGGTCATCGGAAGACTCAGTGTATCGCAACACGCTGCCGTGAAAGAGGTACTTGACGTAACTTCTGTCGAAGAGGTCCGTCGGCTGCTGCTCTTTATAGTTGTCGTTACACTGTCTCTGGAGGCCCTCGGTTTCTTTATGCTGTTGCCGGTATGGTTGGGAAATACTGAGAGCCTGTGGACTGCCATTTATTATTCCCTATTTCACTCCGTTTCGGCATATTGTAACGCGGGATTCTGTCTCTTTAGTGACAGTCTGGTGAACTACCGTGACAACACGCTTTTGAACCTTACAATAACCTCGTTGATAATACTTGGGGGACTGGGTTTCTATGTACTTGCAAATATGTATTACTCCTTCAGGTCGTTGTTTAAGGCGGAGCGAGAGGCCGCGATTACGTTACATACTCAACTGGTACTCTTTGCCACGGTGATTTTGATTGCTGTGGGGGCATTGTGTTTTTATTTATTTGAGCGTGATCATAGCATAGCGGGTCTGGGTCTGTTAGAACAAGTAAAGGTATGTTACTTCCAGTCGGTTACTGCCAGGACCTGCGGTTTTCACACCGTAGACGTAGTGCGCTATGCGCCTCCGACCCTTTTCCTGTTTATGATACTGATGTTTATCGGGGGCTCTCCCGGTGGAACGGCGGGAGGAATCAAGACAACTGCAGTGCTGTTGTGGGTGGCCGGGACATACAACACTTTGAAGGGTAGGGATGACATCGCACTCTTAGGCCGCACCATCCCCAGGCAGGTTGTTCGAAGGGCGTTCGCCATTCTTATTTGCTCTTTTACAGTGATATTGATATCTTCTATAATATTGCTGAGCACGGAAAAGGGCGGCTTCGAACAGATAGTCTTTGAGGTGTTTTCCTCGTTCGGCACGGTTGGACTGAGTACAGGCATTACCTCCGAGTTGAATCCGTTGGGAAAGATAGTTCTTATCGTGCTGATGTTCGTCGGGAGGCTGGGACCTCTTACGCTCGCCTTGATTCTGGTAAAGGAAAGGGTGTCAAGAATAAGCTATCCGGAGGAGAAGATAGTCGTCGGTTAAGGAGCCTTACCTTGAAACAATATGCAGTGGTCGGATTGGGACGGTTTGGATCAACAGTGGCAAGAGTGCTGATGGACAAGGGCGCTGAGGTCATAGGTATAGACCGGAACAAGAAGCGTGTAGAGGCCATAAAGAACGACGTCTCTTCTGCAATACAGATAGACACAATGGACGAGGAGTCCCTGCGCGAATGTGGTATTGAGAAGGTGAATGCGGCTATAGTTTGTATGGGGCTGGACGTAGAAGAGAGTATACTGGCAACCACCATACTGAAGAAAATAGGCATAAAGAAGGTAATTGCACGCGCAGGCACCAGCCTGCACGCTGAAATATTGAAGATGGTGGGAGCGGAGGAGATAGTGTTCCCGGAGAGGGACATCGGCGAGAAGGTGGCCATAAAACTGGTCTCTCCAGGGCTTGAGGAGTTTGTTGAACTCGGTGAAGATCTGGTCCTTGCGGAGATAGAGGTAAAAACAGAGACGTTGGCCGGCAAAAGCCTGAAAAACCTGGGTCTCTTTGCAAAATATAAGATAAACCCGATAATAATAAAGAAAAAAGTCAGGCATAAAGAAGCCGGTGCAGTGGCGGAAGAGGAAATCAGAGAACTGCCGGACCCTGACTATGTAGTCAGTGAGGGGGACACTTTACTGGTGCTTGGCGAGACCAAGGACGTCGAGGGCTTTATGGAAAAACACGTTAAGTAACAGGGCTTTTTGCGCGGGGCATAGATATAGATGCGTACTATTGCCATAACGAACCAGAAGGGCGGAGTAGCCAAGACAACAACCGCCGTTAACCTAGGCGCCTGCCTGGCGGAACATGGCAAGAGGGTCCTGCTGGTTGACCTGGACCCCCAGGCGAATCTGACCTCGTGGCTGGGATTCGGTAAGGAAGAGGACTACAAGTCCGTCTACGACGTGCTGGTAAACGAAACGCCCATGGCGGAGGTCTTGAGGGCGTTTACTATAGACACCCTATGGGTGGCCCCTTCTGTCGTAGAGCTGGCCGGTGTGGAAAGGCTCCTTGCAAACGAAGCCGGCAGGGATAGCGTGCTTAAGAGAAAACTGGACGGCCTGACTGAAGGGTACGACTATATCCTTTTCGATTGCCCGCCGTCGCTGGGCGTCATTACCATAAACGCCCTCACTGCGGCAAGAGAGGTCTTTATACCGGTAGAGACAAAAATCCTGGCGCTAAACGGTCTCGTGACCTTGACGCATACCATACAGGCGGTGAGGGACAGACTCAACCCGGCGCTGGAGATTACCGGCATAATAGCGTGCATGTATGACGGCAGGACAAACCTGAGCCGCGAGGTGCTGGACAAGCTGAGAGGGCGCTTCGGAGGCAAGGTGTTCAATACAGTTATAAGGGAGAACGTCAGGCTTGCAGAGTGCCCGATATCGGAACTCCCAATACATCTCTACGCGCCGGGAAGCGCGGGCGCCAAGGACTACGAGAGCCTGGCCGTTGAAGTCATAGGGTCTGAAAAGACAGACACAGGCGCAGACGCAGACAAAGACCAGTGATGAGCCATGCGGACAGTAGACCTGCGGAGTGATACCGTCACCCTGCCTATGCCGGGGATGAGGGCCGCCATGCAGGAGGCCGCGGTCGGTGACGACTGCTTCGGCGAGGACCCCACGGTCGAGAGACTGGAGAGACTGGGCGCCGAGAAGATGGGCAAAAAGGCCGGGCTGTTCCTCCCCAGTGGCACAATGGCCAATCTTGTGGCCGTGCTCGTTCATACGCGCCCGGGCGACGGCGTTATATGCGACGAAAACGCGCACATCTATAAACTCACGCTGGGCGGCACCACCAGGTTCGCCGGCATAACGATACTTCCACAACGCACAGGCCCTATGGGGCGCCTCGACCCGGCCCAGTTAGAATCCGCTCTGAATCTGGGGCCGCATTTCCCCAGTTCAACCCTGGTTATAATTGAGAACAGCAATAACCTTGCCGGCGGAACCGTGCTTACACGCGATGACACGAGACATATTGCCGAGGTTGCTGAAAAATATAAGGTCCCGGTACACCTGGACGGTGCGCGGATATTCAACTCGGCGGTTGCGCAGGGCGTGGACGCCAGAGAGCTTGCCAGGGACTGTGAGTCGGTGATGTTTTGCCTGTCTAAGGGTCTGTGCTGTCCAGTCGGCTCGATACTGGCCGGCTCAAGGAATTTTATAGACAAAGCCAGACACGTTAGAAAGATGCTTGGTGGCGGTATGAGACAGGCCGGCGTGATAGCCGCTTGCGGTGTCTTCGCCCTTGAGAGGGAGGACATGACGGCAGGGCTGGCCGAAGACAACAATAAGGCGCGCCGCCTGGCCGAGGGTCTTGATAGGATACGGACCGGCATTGTCGACCTTGATACAGTAGAGACAAATATCGTGTGCTTTGAGTTTGGCTCCACGGACTCAGTGAACTCAGCGGACTCAGCTGAAATAGACTGCAAGGCCCTGGTTGAGTCGCTATCAGAGCGGGGAATACTCACCATCCATCTGTACGGAAACCGGGGCAGGATGGTTACTCACCATGATGTCAGCGAGGACGATATTGACTACGCCCTTGGGGTGATAGCTTCAGTGGTTGCGGAGGTTGCATAAAATGCCCAAGATTGGTTTATTTTTAGGAACTGGCGCGTCAAAACCCTTTGGACTTCCCACATAGAGGGATAATGCCATAAAGACTATGCCTCGAAACGCCTCACTGTTCTATATCAAGGCACACCCCTTCCTGTCATTCTGAGCGTAGCGAAGAATCTCTGTACCACCCCTCGTTCAAGTCGTTCCATTCCGCATTTACTGAGCAAATCAAAGCAATTTTCTTCTTTCGAAGCCAGCCTTTAATTTCTTTCTCTCTCCTTATTGCAGCAAGGATGTCATTACATGTCTCATAATACACCAGCTTTGTTATCTTGTACTTTTGGTAAATCCCTCTACCAGATGATGTTTATGTTCATGAACACGACGCTCTAGATTATTCGTAATACCGGTGTAAAGTGTCCCTGATTTGTTTGTCTTAATGTATACGTAATACTGGTTCATCTTGTCACTTTAGAAGCAAGAGGTTTCTTACTTCAGCACTGAATGTAACTAGACCCTTCGCTTAGCTCAGGGTGACAAAATAGTCGGTATTTCACTGCAATTACTGCAACAGTTTACCGTTTACAATTCCATTCCTTGAGTGCGTATTTCTCCGCCCGAAGTCTTGCTGACAATTCTTGTTCTTCTTCGGTAAGGATATGATTAGCTAGCTTCACGCCTGCGACGTGCACGACTGCAGCGGCCATGGCGTCTATTAGATCATCTGCATGGATGCTGCCGTCGCAAAGGGTGACATATCCCTGGACCAGCGTGGCGCCCCGCATCCTCCTTGCCGCGTAGCCCGCGACCTTCCGGCCCTTGTAAATGGCATCGTATGGGCAGAGACTTGACGCGCACAGCCTTGAGTTAGTGCTCGCCCTCTTCGTCTTCGTCCTATCCCACAGGGTCACGGAAAGGCCCAGACGGCCCAACGCCTCGGTCACACAGCGGCCCAGGAGGGCGTAAAGGCCGGTGATGCCATTATGCGGCCGGTACGCGCCGCTATTCTTGGGCATTACCAGTGAGAAGCTTGGCCCGGCATCATGAACAACTGTGGCGCCGCCTGTGGGTCTGCGGACGATACTGGCATCGTCTGGCAGGACACCGGGCTCCAGCCCGCCAAGCACGTCAGACATTTTTTGTGAGTAGCCGATAGAAACAGAGCCGGGCATCCAGCGGTATATGCGCAGCGAAGGTACTGTATTGGTGGCAGCGCCGGCATGCGCCGTCGTTCGTAAAATGGCCTCGTCCACGGCCATATTCGTGGCGGCGGCCTGTGGCGGATCAAGTATCAGCCTCCAGTTACTGCCGGGCTTCATGACTGAATCGTTCATAACCGGTCACTATTGCGGGGACAAAAAATCATCGGCGGCGGGGTTATCTAATTGGTCGAAGGACTCAAGGGATTCGTTAAAGGCTTCGTTTTTTGTAGGGAAATTTACACCCGACGCTTCAGGGCTTCCCGTTAAACATCCGGTAAGTAGTATTATGATAGTCAGCAACATAATTCCCCGTATGATTCTAAGGGATGCCGTCATGAGCCAGGCTGAATCTTGAATGATGAACAAGCTGTTATCTCCCGGTATTGTGTATAAACGTCGTTTGAGCCGTCAGCTAAAGCTCCACCTGAGGTCAGGTTTTCTTGCCGCCTTGACCTCGTCGAGTCTGCCCACAGGCGTATTATGCGGGGCTTTCCTTACCAGCTCCGGGGTGTTTTGGGCCTCTTCGGCTATCTTTATCATTGCGTCCACAAAGGCGTCAAGCGTCTCCTTGCTCTCTGTCTCTGTTGGTTCTATCATAATTGCTTCTTCGACTATCAGCGGGAAATATATGGTAGGCGCGTAAAAACCGTAGTCGAGAAGCCTTTTAGCTATGTCAAGCGTGCTGACACCCAGCTTCTTCTGTTTCCTCCCGGACAATACGAACTCGTGCATGCATCCTTCCGGGTATGGTATATCATAATGCCCTGAAAGTCTCTGCTTCAGATAATTGGCATTTATAACCGCGGCCTCGCTTACCCCGGAAAGGCCGTCTTGCCCGATGGAGAGCAGGTAGGAATACGCCTTTATGATTACACCGATATTTCCATAAAACGGCTTTACCCGGCCGACCGAATCGGGTGCAGCGTAGCCTGGCATATAGGTGCCGTGTTTATGTTCGATGCGCGGCACCGGCAGAAAGGGAGCCAGCGCCTTAGAAACCCCCAGTGGTCCTGAACCCGGTCCGCCGCCGCCGTGGGGTCCGGTAAAAGTTTTATGCAGGTTGAGGTGGAGAAGGTCTACGCCCATGTCACCCGGCCTCACCCTGCCCAGCATCGCGTTCATGTTTGCCCCGTCGCAGTATACCAGGCCTCCCGCGTCGTGTAAGGTCTCGCATATCTCCCTTATCTCCGACTCAAAGATACCCAGTGTGTTTGGGATGGTGACCATAAGGGCGGCGACCTCCGGCGACATGGCCTCCTTAAGGGCCTTGATGTCTATCTGCCCCATTGCGTTTGACTTCACTTCAACCACGTCAAAGCCGCAAAGCGCGGCTGAAGCGGGGTTGGTGCCATGCGCCGAGTCCGGGATGATTATCTTTTTTCTGGGTTCGCCTTTTTTTCGGTAGTATGCCCTGACAATCATCATCCCGAGCAGTTCCGCCTGCGCTCCCGCGGCTGGCTGAAGCGAAAAATCAGACAGGCCGCAGATCTTTTTCAGCATCCCGGTGAATTCGTCCAGCAATTGCAAAATACCCTGCACCTGCCCAAAGGGTTGATACGGATGTATTCTCCTGAAACCGTCAAGCCCGGCGACGTCCTCGTGTATCCTCGGGTTGTACTTCATGGTGCAGGAACCGAGGGGATAAAAGTTTGTGTCAATGCAGTAGTTCATCTGTGAGAGCCTGGTAAAATGACGTATTACGTCAAGTTCCGAGACCTCCGGTAGCCTGGGAGGCGTTGACCTGCGGTGCCGCCCGGGCAAGATGTCGTCCAGCGGTTTCTCCGGTACGTCCAACGCCGATAGGCGAACGCACCGCCGACCCGGTCTTGAGATCTCAAATATCAGTTTCTCGGTCACGCCTTCTCTCCACAAATATCATACTGAGCTTGCCACTATTACGCCTTCATGCGTCCTGGCATTTCCGCGAGCGTCTTTGCCAGCTTATCAATGTCCGCCCTTGTGTTCTTTTCAGTTACACAGAACAACATCGAACCCTCCAGTTCCCTGTAAAACGAACCCAGCGGCAGTCCGCCTATGATTCCGTTTCTGAAGAGTATGCTGCTTACCGTCGATTCCGCGCCTTTCGGTAGTCTTATGGCGAACTCATTGAAGAAGGGCGTGTCTCTTCTAGAAAGTGGCTCAAAACCGTCAAGGGCGCAGATGCGGTCAAAAGCGTAGTGGCTCTTTTGCATGTTTATTTCCGCAAGCTCTCTAAGCCCGTCCCTGCCAAGTGCCGAAAGGTATATGCAGGTTCTCAACGCCATCAGGTTCTGATTGGTACAAATATTAGAAGAAGCCCTCTGGCGTCTGATGTGCTGCTCACGCGCCTGAAGTGTCAGGACAAAGCCCCGGCGACCTTTCGCGTCGTTTGTAAGACCGGCAATCCTGCCGGGCATCTTCCTCATAAGTCCGCTCTTGACTGCGAAGAAACCAACGTGCGGACCACCATATGATATGTAATTCCCAAGGGGCTGCGCGTCTCCAACGGCAACGTCAGCGTCATATTCCCCCGGCGGCCTTATAATACCAAGGGATACGGGGTTCACGCAGCTTACCAGCAATGCCCCATTTTCATGCGCGGCGTCTGACAACGCGTCCATCTCTTCAAGGCAACCGAAGAAGTTGGGATTCTGCGCCACCACAGCGGCGGTATCTGTGTCTGTCGCAGCACGGACGTTTTTAGGGTCTGTAACACCGTCAGGCGTGGCCACCTCAACGACTTCGCCGCCCAGCGGC
Organism: Planctomycetota bacterium; assembly: GCA_030598065.1. Lineage (GTDB taxonomy): Bacteria > Planctomycetota > Brocadiia > Brocadiales > Bathyanammoxibiaceae > Bathyanammoxibius. The sequence continues at coordinate 8,730 of JAUVQR010000038.1, forward strand.
TTAAGGTATGTGTCAAGTACCTGTCTGTATTCCGGATGAACGGCGGTGGAGACAACCACCTTCTTCCTTTCGGTATGCCTGATGGCAAGCAGCGCGGCCTCTGCAAGGGCTGACGCTCCGTCGTAGAGGGAGGCATTGGCCACATCCATAGCGGTCAGCTCGGCCACCAGCGTCTGAAACTCGTATATCGCCTGCAGCGTGCCCTGGCTGGCCTCGGCCTGGTACGGGGTGTAAGCGGTCAGGAATTCACCCCTGGAGGACAGGTGGCCGACTATGCTCGGACAGAAGTGGTCGTAGGCCCCCGCACCGAGAAAAGACGCGTATTCATCCAGATTACAATTCTTCTTGCTGAGTTCCTTAAGATGGGCGAAAAGTTCCTGTTCGGTGACGGCCCCGGGAACGTCCTTTTCCATAGGAAGGGGAGGCCGCTGCAGTTCCTCCGGCACTGTCTTGAAGAGAGCCCCGGCGGAGTCTACCCCTATCTCCTTCAGCATCTCTTTATTTTCTTGGTCAGTATGGGGGACGTAGTCCAT
>JAUVQR010000170.1 GCA_030598065.1 Planctomycetota bacterium
ACGCCCGAGACCGTCGAGGAAACTATCCGGTTCGCGTGCAAGGTCGACCCTGACACCATACAGGTCTCACTCGCCTCGCCATACCCGGGAACGGAGATGTACGAGTGGTGCAAGAAGAACGGATACCTGGTGGAAAACAACCTGGTAAGCGGCAGCGGCTACCAGAAATGCAGCGTGAATTATCCCGAGATGAGCAGTGAGGAGATTTACGCTTCGCTCGCGAAGTTCTACAGGAGGTTCTACTTCAGGCCCCGGTTCATGGCCAAGACGGTCTGGAAGATGATGCGTGACTGGGAGGAGATGAAGAGGCGGTCGAGAGAGGGATACCAGTTCTTCCAGTTTATCGCCAGAAGAAATAAGGCCGGAACGGGCGAGACGTGTTAGGCCCGCATGGTCGCCCGGTGGGTTCTTCAGCCGCTGAGAGATACGACGGCAAGATGCCCCTTATTATGTCAAAGTCAAACCTTCCCCTGACCAATACACGGTGGTGCTGACATGACGCTGCATCCATTTACGTGCCGGCACGGGTTACTGGAGATAGGCTGGTAAGAGACATTGAAGGCCCTGATAGTAACGGCTGACGATTTCGGCATATCTCGCAACATAAACGAGGCGGTGGTCAGGGCGTTCAGGGAGGGTATACTGACAAGCGCCAGCCTTGTGGTAGGTGGATCCGCCTTTGAACACGCCGTGGAGCTGGCCAGGGCCAACCCGGGACTTAGCGTCGGACTACACGTAGTGCTGGTTCAGGGAAAGTCAATCCTCCCCCACAAAAGAATACCCAACCTGGTCGACAGAGACAACAACTTCAGCCACAACCCGACGCGCGCCGGGCTGAAATATTTCTTCCGCGCCTCCACCCTTAAAGACATACGTGATGAACTGGAGGCGCAGATTGAAAAATTCCTGTCCACCGGGCTGCCGCTCGATTTCATTAACGGTCACCTCAACATACACGTCCACCCCAGGGTGTTCGACATAATCCTTGAACTTACCGATGGGCTTGAGATGAAGAACTTCAGGCTCCCGAGAGAGGATCTCTTACGTACGTTAAAGTGCGACATGAGCGGGCCGGCGTCAAAGCTCTTCAACTACGTTACGTTTACTTTATTGTCAAGGCGCTGCGCAAAGGCCCTGCGGGAAAAAGGGTTTTGTTTCACGGACAGGGTGTACGGGCTGCTTCAAAGCGGGGACATGAACGCCGGGTATGTCGCCTCCCTTATGGGTAATCTACCGGAGGGGACAAGCGAGATGTACTTCCACCCGTGCATCATGCCATGCGACGAGTACTCCCGGTGGATGCCGGACTACCACCCGGAAGAGGAGTTTGACGTACTGGTAAGCAAGGATATCAGCGAATTATTACAGGCCGGCTCGGTCCATCTCACAAATTATACGACGTTGTAGAGAAAAGACTAATTTTAGAATTACACGGTGCGTTTCTACTCTACGCACCGTGCTCACTTTTATTTCCTTGTTACAGACCCACCCTCATGCAGACAGAAGGTGTGGCCCCCCCACGTAACCTTGTTCATAAAAAGCCCGCAGCACCAGACGACAAATATCACCAGATCGAACAGCGGCAGGAACAATAAGAGACTACGGTCGCCAGTTTCTTCAAGGTATTTCATGTTGATGGTAACGGAGGTGAAATATCTGGCGAACAGATGCAAGAAGAAGACGGTAACCGCAAAGCCGGAGAAGTTGCTCACTATCAGCAACAAGATGGAGAACGGCACGCCCATCGTAAAAATCCTGAAGAAATACCCCTTCGGGCGGCACACTCTAATCGTGCTAACCCATCGCAACAAATGCCAGACCTGGTCCCAGAACCTGCATTTCTGCATCTCCGTCAGTACCACGTAGTTCGAGACCCTCAGTTTATAACCGGCGCTAATCAGTCGTTGCCCCATCTGGTAGTCTTCTGCTATATAATCCGCAAGGGAATGGAACGCGTCGATTTCCTCCAACGCCCTTCTCTTTATGGCAATGGTGACCCCAAAACCAAAGCTCATGCCCAGGGCATAAGCCACAAGCGCCGACGGCAGGAAGTCGCAGTTGACAAAGAATGCCCCCAGCGCCGCGCCAAGTCCGGAAGAGTTCTTTACCTTGTAAACACAGGTTGAGGCGCCTACGGCAGGGTCTTCCAGCTCGGAAACTATCCTCCTCAGGTAATCCGGCCCCACCCTGGTGTCACTGTCGTTTATGACTATGACGTCGTTCTCGGCCCTGAAGTACATGTTGTTCAGATTGCAGACCTTCATGTTGGGGCCGACGACCTCTTTGGAGACAACCAACTCTATCTTCTTTTCCGGGAATTCGCCCATGAGCCGCTTAACCGTCGGTATAACGGGGTCGTCGTCGTGATGCACGCCAAAGATCATCTGGAAGCTGGGATAATCCTGGTTCAGATGACTTAGAAGGTTTTCATAGATGCCGTTTTCCAACCCGTTCAACGGCTTCAGGACGGTTACCGGGGGCAGGTAGTCACCCCCCGGCGGCCTCTGCCTGAAGAAGTGCATGGTGCAAAAAAGGGAGAAGAAGTAGTACAGCATCGATGTGATAACCACCGACGCCAAAAATAGCTCAGTTACCGAGGTAATCATAGCAGGACGCTCATACTAAGATATGCCCATAAAATATGTTCCGTAGAGAATTCTGTTGACAATCATCACACCCGAAAATATACATAATACTAACCAAGACCGGAGGATTTTGAGGAAGGAAAATGAACCTCCTCTATAAGACACTTACTTGCGGTATGATACGCAATATATAACCGTCTAAGGGCTAATTGTCAAGGAACGGATTTCTTTAGAAAAGGGGATGCTGTGGACTGGGGAACTCATGTAGTACTGGCCGCAAAACTGCTAGAGAGCTGTGGGCTCAATAAGGGCAGCGCAATATATTCGGTAATTCCCGTTATAGACAAGGAACCGCCACACTTTCACAGGGTCTACGCACACATCCTGGCCAACCAGCCTGAATTTCTCGATGTGGCAATGGAGGTCTTTGACTGCCAGGAAGTAAGGGACAGAGACTTCAAGGCGCTGAACAAAAGAATAGAAGCCGAAGTGCAAGACCTGACGCGCGAGTTGGAATCCGTAAAATCGGACGGCCATGAAGCCAGACACCAGCTGGAGCACAGGATATACGCTTACACGAGAATAGCGGAGGAGACCCCGGGGTTCGTCCGGCATGCCGAGGCGGCCGTGGACATAGTGGGCGACAAAAGCGTCAAGAACATAAGCAAGGACAAGATGAGCGCCGCTGTCAGCCTGATAAGCCACATATATTTCGACCTCTGGAACAACCCGGTTCAGGTCTTTCTCCCGGAAAGTTCATATTGCTCGGCCCAGTGGGAATTCTGGACTGACATAGACTACATGAGGTTTCGCCTGGATTTCTACAAACCGGAAAGCATAAATGAATTCAGAAGAGAGATCGCGGCCTCTCCGGTGTGGAACAAAAAGCTCTCGCCCGAATCCATGATAAAGGCGATGATTATACGAGTCGGCGAAGGCGGCCAGCCGAGCATCCCTTACGAGGTGGTGGACCAGGGCATCAGAGATTTTATGCGGTATTTGGAAATAGACACATACCAAAGGGCCGACGAAGAACTAGCCTTCTGCCATGAGCTGGAAGACACCATCAGGGAAATCATATTCAGACAGTATAAGAGACCCAAGCAAAAGATTATCCCCTAGAGGTATGCCCGGTGTTGCGTTCGGAGGAATTTGCAAAAATCCTTACAGGTGCGGGCTACGACTTCTTTTCGGGAGTTCCATGTTCCTTAATTAGCGGCGTAATCCTCTCCCTCGAGAAGAACCCTGGCATTTCCTACGTCCCCGCCGTCAGGGAGGACGTTGCAGTCGGTCTGGCCGCTGGAGCGTATCTCGGAGGAAAGACACCCTGTGTCCTTATGCAGAACTCGGGGTTGGGGCAGTGCCTGAACGCCCTGACGTCACTAAACCTCATCTACCAGATTCCATGCCTGCTTATAGTGACATGGCGAGGCTATCAGGGGCACGACGCCCCGGAACACGACGTGATGGGAAAGGTGTCGACAAAGCTTCTGGACGCCATTGACCTCCCGCATAAAATGGTCAGCCACAAGAACGCGGAGAGTGTTGTCGGGTGGTCTCACCGGGTGGTCACCCAAAGAAAGACCCCGTCGGTACTTTTTATTACAAAAGGCGTATTAGATTGAAAATAGACCGGGCCATACAGACAAT
>JAUVQR010000102.1 GCA_030598065.1 Planctomycetota bacterium
GCCGATGTATGGGTTTGTCCGGTTGAGACGGTCTCCCAGAGTGAGGCGGGACTAGAAAGGATATATCAGTGTTCTACAATACTGCCGAAATGGGACGTCTCTTTGCCGCCGGGGGCCGAATGGCAGGCGCAGGTGAGGCAGATTTTCTCAGAAACGACACGGGACTGACGCCTCCAATGAGATTGCTTCTTAGATGTAGGCGAGAAAATTGAGGTTTTTTTGACGTATATCGAGTAGTATGATTAGTTAGGGAACCAGTGTAAGTGGGCTAAGCGGCACGGTTTATTGAGGTTGTAGACATGAGTGCTGTTGGTACATATCAACTGGAAAAAGAGGTGGTGAATAACGTCCACAGAATAATCGCCACCACGCTCAATATTGAAGGCGCTTACGCCGGTGTAGTGGCCGAGCTGCGTAAGGTCATCGACTTTGACAGGGCGAGTATCTCGCTTCCAGCCGAGGAAAGCGGCTGTGTCATTACGTATCTGATTGAAACCGACCGCCGTGATGTGGTACTGAAGAAGGGCGAGTCTTACCCGCTTGAAGGCAGCATCTTTCAGAAAGTACTGAGTACCGGGGTGCCGGTCATCGTTAAAGACACCGGGGACCAGGAATTATCCACCGACACTCTGCTGCTGAGGGAAGGGATTCGGTCCAGGTTGAGCGTACCGCTAAAGGTAAATGGCAGAGACGTAGGTAGCCTTAACCTTGGCAGCAAAAAGCCGGATAACTTCTGTGCTTCCCACGCAAACCTCCTCAAACAGATTACGCATCAACTTGCCATGCTTACCGAGAACACCGTAAGCTTCCGGAAGGCAAGAGAAGCGGAAGAAAAATACAGGGACCTTTATGACAATGCCCCGACGATGTACTGTATTTGCGGTATTGACGGCACTATAGTGGAATGCAATCAGTCGGTCTCAAGGTTGCTGAATTATCCCAGGGAACACCTTCTGGGCAAGAAGATATACGATTTCTTACCGCTTGATAACCACGACAAGATGCGTGAGGCAATAGGGGCCGGCCGTGCGGAAGACATTGAATTGCGTCTCTCTCTCTCAGAGAGGAGTGGAGACGTTGTTACCGTCATGGCCAGCACTGTGCCTACGTACGGGCCGCACGGGGCGGTTTCAGGCATAAGAATGATTATGCAGGATATTACCGGCAGAAAGCGGACCGAAGAGTGGCTGCGTCAGGAGGAACATAAGGTCGAATACATCGTTGGCGCACTTGGCATCGGGCTTTGCCTGATGAACCGGGACTTCACGATAACCTGGGCCAATGACAGGATTGCGGAGTTGTGGGGACTGACCGGCCCCGTGTTGGGGATGGCCTGTTCCACGGTATTCCGGTGCACTGATGCCGTCTGTCCGGCGAAGAAGGCGTTTGCATCCGGAGAAGGCCGTTTTCATGACGTTCAGGTCGTTACAAGGGACGGTCAGCGCAGGTATATTGAGAACATTGCGATACCGGTCGTTAATGGAAAGGGGGAGAGGGAGGTTAAAAGGGTATTGCTTTTGTCAATGGACATTACGGACAGAGAGAATAGGATACACCAGCTATCACTCTTGACCCAGCTTGGCGATGCATTACAGTACACCCTCCAGTCTGACAAGGTGTTCCAGTTGGTTCTCACGTGTGTGACGGCCGGCCACGCGCTTGGCTTCAACCGCGCAATGCTGTTTCTGCTGAGCAGGGAGCAGGACGCGGTTTGCGGCAGAATGGCCATAGGCCCCTCAAACCTGGAGCAGGCTTACGAAGTGTGGCAGAAAATCAAACACCACACGCTGGAGGGACTGCTGAAGGACGTGGCTGAGATGGGCCCGTTGGAATCAGAACTAAATATAAAAACAAAGCTTCTGGCGTTTCCCGTGACCTCTGAGGATGAGATAGTCGTGCGATGTCTTAATGAGAAAGAGCCGCTGGTGGTGAAGGATGCGGCCAACGACCCCAGGGTGACGGATGAGTTCCTAAATGCCGTAGGCGCCGGCGAGTTTGTATGCGTGCCTCTTATGGTAAAAGGCAGGGCGATAGGGGTGATCGTTGCGGACAACGTTTATAGCGGCGAACCCATAACCGCCGAGCACGTGCACATATTGACCATATTTGCCAAGTCGGCCGCCTTGGCCATAGAGAATGCGGAGACGTACAAAGAATTGGAGGACAAGATGAGCCAGCTGACGGAGACACAGGGGAGGCTCCTGCGTACGGAAAGGCTGGTAGCCGTTGGTGAAATGGCGTCATACGTGGCCCACGAGATTAGGAATCCGCTGGTCACCATTGGCGGTTTCGCGCGTTCAATAGAACGCATCTGTGCAGATGATGAAAAGATAAACACAAGTTCAATGATTATTGTGCAGGAGGTGGAGAGGCTTGAGAAAATACTGGAGGACATAAGGGACTTCAGCAGGCCCTCTGAACCCCGCAAGACCAGTGTGCGCATGGATGAGTTGGTGAAGGATACGCTGGATATCACCGAGGGCTATCTTCGTGAAAAGGGCATAACCGTGGAGAGGGAGTTGGAACACGGTATCCCGGAAGTGCTTGCCGACGTGGCGCAAATGAAACAGGTTTTCCTGAACCTGCTAAAGAACGCGGCGGAATCCATGCCGGGCGGAGGCACCGTTAGGGTCGGAGTTTGCACGGAAGGGGACTGGGTACGGATAAGGTTTGCTGACACGGGCGAAGGCATGTCCTCAGAGGTTATGGAAAAGCTATTTACACCGTTCTTCACCACAAAATCTGCCGGAACCGGTGTTGGACTTGCTATAAGCCACAAGATTATAGACGACCATGACGGTAGATTCAACGTCTCCAGCACGGAGGGGTCCGGCAGCGTATTTTCAATCTTCATTCCATTACACCGCAAGGGGCAAGAAGCAAGAAAAGGTGGTAAACAATGACTAAAATTTTGGTTGTCGAAGACGACAAGAATCAATGTCTTCTTTACAAAGAGACGCTTACCGGAGAGGGCTACGACGTGGAGTGCGCGAGGGACGGCAAGGAGGCCGTAACTATGGCCAAGCTCAACCCGCCGGACCTGGTAGTAATGGACATTAATATGGCGGGTATGGACGGTATCGAGGCTATGGGAAGGATTCTTGGAGAGAACAACAGAATACCTGTTATCATCAACACGGCCTACTCAAGTTACAAAGACAATTTCATGACCTGGTCTGCCGATGCTTACGTGGTGAAAACCTCCGACCTTGTAGAGCTTAAAAAGACTATCGAGAAGGTACTGCTCAAGAGGAGCCTGTCTTAGAGAAGAAACCACGGTGGTACGGAGATATGTTAAAGAACGTGCTGGTAATGGTCCTGGCCGGAGGAGAGGGCCAGCGGCTCTATCCGTTGACGAAGGACAGGGCAAAGCCCGCGGTCCCTTTTGGCGGTATCTACAGGATTATAGACTTTACACTGAGCAACTGCCTTAATTCAGGTCTAAACAAGATTGTGTTGCTTACGCAATACAAATCAATGTCGCTGGACAGGCACATACGGCTGGGGTGGTGGAATCTATTCAATACGGAGCGGGGAGACTATCTTGAGATAATCCCGCCGCAGATGAGAATCTCCCATGAGTGGTACCGCGGCACCGCGGATGCCGTTTACCAGAACATTTATACGCTGGAGCTGGAGCGGCCTGAAATGGTGCTGATACTTGGCGGGGACCACATATACAAGATGGACTACCGTAAGATGGTGGATTTTCATCTGAGAAAACAGGCCGACGCGACGGTTTCGTGTGTGGACGTTCCGGCCAGCGAGGCGCACCGTTTCGGTGTCATGGAGATTGATGACGACTGCAAGGTAACCGGATTTCTTGAAAAACCCTCGCACCCCGGACCAATGCCCGACAGCCCCGGCAGCGTCCTGGCCTCCATGGGCATATACCTCTTCAATACGGAAACACTCGTCAAGAGAATAATGGAGGATACCAAGGCGGACTCTGCGCACGACTTTGGCAGGGACATAATACCGTCTTTGCTGGATAGAGACAGGGTTTATGCCTACAGATTTGAAGACGAGAACAAGAGCCCCATAAGGTACTGGAGAGACATCGGGACGCTGGACGCATATTGGGAGGCCAATATGGATCTGGTGAGCACCAACCCGGTATTTAACCTGTACGATACGTACTGGCCCATACGTACATACAGGGAACAATTTCCGCCCGCCAAGACGGTATTCGCCGTCGGTGGCGGCAGGATGGGGGAGGTGTCCAACAGCCTCCTTTCTGCGGGATGCATAATAAGCGGGGCCAGAGTGGCTAATTCCGTGCTGTCGCCGGACGTCAGGATAGAGGTGGACTCCAGCGTATCAGACTCTGTCATCATGGAGGGGGTGAGGATAGGCAGGGGCGTGGAGATACGCAGGGCCATCATAGACAAGGGTGTGCATGTCCCGGACGGTATGGCCATAGGCCATGACCACGAAGAGGACAGGAGGCACTTTACGGTCACGGATAAAGGGGTTGTTGTCGTCCCCAAACAGATGCCTATGATTTCCTAGACACCATAACCACTTGGCAAGACAACACTTACTTTATTCGTCCCCACCGCCAACCTCCGAAATTGCGAAGTAATTGTGAAGTACAGGCTTGTTTTTAGCCAAGACTTTGACCGCATCAGAACAATGCCACCCGCCGCCATTTATCACTACAGCGCAGACACCAGTCTTTCCAGATTCTGCCAGTTTATTTAGTGTTGATTGATATAAAGGAGCATCTTTTTTAGAGAGGTACCCTACCATATGACCTTGGATATGAATTGAAACTGCGTCACGGAAAGGACTACTTGCTATCTCATCCGTAGAAGACTGTGGTAGTAGCTCACCTCTGGCGAATCTCTACCACTAAATGATTCCGTCAACGACAGGGTGCCAGGCCTTTACTGCCCGTCCAGGTCTCCTGTGGCCAACGTGTCCTCAAATGGTATCCCGGAGGTAAGACGTTTCCAGCTGCTATTATTCATCCAGGCCCAAACGCCACCACTAAAGACCCCTACCAGCTCACCCTTGCCTGCCCATTGGTTGCGGACACTATCGTAAGAGGGCTTTTGGGTATATGGGTCGATTGGGTACTTTTCCCCTTTTCCAGGCCAGTAGTTTGTAGGAATTGTGCCAAAATTAGTCGGAGCCCCGGCAAACTTATTTATTCCAAATCTTTTTTCTGCGTTCTTTTCAAGAATCTGATTCTCCCACTGGAACATACACATTCCAATGTAATTTCCGGTTGGTGTTGTGGCTTCTTTTACTTGTCCTGCCACGAACTCAGCTTGCTTCTCCTCCGTTCTAATAGGCCAATTCGGATCAGGAAGATCGTCATCATCTGCCGCAAGTTTGGCGGCCACTTCGCCAAAGAAAAAGGGAACTCCGGGGAAAAACGAAGGAAACGTATTGTCTATATAGTTTCTGAGAAAAGGCCCAGCATTTTGTGGCTGAGGGCTCGCAATAAATCGCTTTTCCCAGACATGTCTGTTAGTCAGGAAAGCGTTGGCTTTAAATGCCGCTTCTGTCTTCTGAATCGCTGAGATTGAAGGAGGTAAGCCATCGTCGGTACCGAATGTAACCGGTACCGTAATAAGCAGTTGTTCAGCGGGAGCAACGCCTAATAACTCCTCCTTCTCGATAATATATTGTACGATCACCGCAGCCCATTTGGGGTCGATGCTGCTTGCAAAGATTTCATTACCGATACCCCACATATCGGCAGCCGGATGCGGTTTTTTCCCGCCCTGATATACTTCAGCCACCATAGCGTGAACAAACTCCCTAACACCGTTTTTCGACCACTCTTCATTCCTGTCTCTTTCCGCCCTTACGAAAGTTCTGGATACTGAAACCATGACCATAATTCCTAGTTTTCGGCATTCCTCCAGAAAGGGCAGGTGATTTCGCTGGTTGCTCTGAGGAAGGTCGCCAGGAGGAGGAGGTGTACTCCAATCGTACGTACGGATAAAATTAACGTTCAGTTCATCCTTCATTTGTTTGAGGTCACCCCGGGCGTTTGCAATACTGGTGCCCC
>JAUVQR010000208.1 GCA_030598065.1 Planctomycetota bacterium
CGGCGCCGGACACAATCCCGGAGATGCGATGGTTCAGTTATGAAGGGGGCCTAAGCTGGATAGGTTTTGACGGCGAAGGTTTTGCCTACGACAATGAGTCACCCAGACACCAGGTCTACATTAACTCGTTCAAGCTGGCGTCACGACTTGTTACCAACCGCGAATACCTGCGGTTTATCGCGGACGACGGCTACCGGAGGCCCGAACTCTGGCTGTCGGACGGCTGGAACGAGATGAGAAGGCAGGGCTGGGAGGCGCCGCTTTACTGGAGGAAAGAAAGTGGAACCTGGAAGGTCTTTACGTTAACGGGGCTGCGCGACCTGTGTCCGGACGAGCCTGTTTGCCACGTCAGTTTTTACGAAGCGGACGCGTATGCAAGATGGGCGCAAGCCCGGCTTCCCACTGAGCAGGAGTGGGAGCGCGCGGCAAGGGATATTGAGGTCAAAGGGAATTTCATGGAGACGGGCGTTTATCATCCCAGGGCCGCGGAGGCCGAAGGAGACGGGTCAGGGCCCGTTCAAGTCTTCGGTGACCTCTGGGAATGGACGGCAAGCCCGTACGTGGCCTATCCGGGCTACAAGCCCGTTGACGGCGCGTTGGGGGAATACAACGGCAAGTTTATGGCCAATCAGTTTGTAATCCGGGGAGGGTCTTGCGCGACCGCGCTGTCCCATATAAGACCCACGTACCGGAACTTTTTTTATCCGCCAAGCCGGTGGCAGTTTACAGGGATAAGACTCGCCAGATAATCAGTGTACAAGAAATAGCTTTTCCCGAAACGGAATAAAGATGACCGTCGCGAATGAGAAAATAATGGCTGAGGTTATTGAAGGCCTTCAGGAGCCGCAAAGGAGGCTGTCTTGCAAATATTTTTATGACAAGAGGGGTTCGGAGCTGTTTGAACAGATTTGCCGGCTGGAGGAATATTATCTGACCAGATGCGAGATGTCAATCATGACGGATAATATAGAGGAGATTTCTTCCGTTATGGGCGAGAATTGTGTCCTGGTCGAGCTGGGAAGCGGCAGCACAAAAAAAATCCGCGTGCTCCTTGATAGTTTAAAAAGCCCCGTGGCTCACGTCCCTGTAGACATATCGTCAAAATTTCTTATGCTCGAAGCCGATGAACTCAGGCGAGACTACCCTAACTTGATTGTTTATCCCGTCGCCACGGATTACACGAAAGACTTTACGGTCCCGGAGATTACGGAGGATCCGCATCATACTGTCATCTATTATCCCGGTTCCTCCATAGGCAATTTTACTCCGGAGTTCTCGAGACGGCTCTTGTCGCGCCTGGCCGGGGCATCCGGGAAGGGTTCGGGTCTATTGGTCGGCGTAGACCTCAAGAAGCAAAGAGACATCCTTGAAGCGGCCTATAACGACAAGAAGGGCGTCACCGCGGAATTCAACCTTAACATGCTCAGACATCTGAACTCCCTCCTGGGGTGCCGTTTTGACCTGTCCGGTTTTGAGCACCACGCCTTTTATAATGAGAGGGAAGGCCGTATAGAGATGTACCTGAATAGCACAAAGGACCAAGAGGTACAGGTGAATAATACTTGCCTGAATTTTACAAAAGGTGAGGGTATCCTGACTGAATATTCATACAAGTATTCCATCGGGGAGTTTCACGACCTGGTATCGGGCATCTACCGGCCGGAGGCATGTTGGACGGACCCGGAAGATAATTTCAGCGTGCAATACCTTTCTGTAGTTTGATTTACACACCGGCGTTACTGAAAAGCAGCAAAAAAGCCTCTACCATTTAAGCTAGGGGCAGAGCCCCGGCCCCGCCTGCCGAGACACAATACCTCTGTGCCCTTATAGCAAACCCGGCACCACTCTTACCGCTAACTCCTGGCCTCTACCAACCAGGGTATGTCTTCATCAGCAAACATAAGCGAGGCCTCTACCGTAAGAGAGTCGTACTCTCCACGGTAAAACTGCTCGTGGCTCTTCTCCATCCGGCCCAATTTCTGGAATACCTTCTTGCATTCAGCGTCTTCCGTCTTGTCTTCCGCATCCTTGTAGAACTGATAGGCCCTTGCCTCCGCCTCGTATATAATCCTTACTACGTCCTTAAGGGACGCGTTCTCAGGCGGTGTCTCTATCGTCCGCTTTGTGTCTTTCTTCGTAGAGTCTGAAATGGCGGGGTCTTTCCCGCTCAGGTCTTTGTACCACTTGGACAATATCCTCCGGTGGTCATCCTCGACGTCGGCAATTATGGTTAGTTTAAGGTTGGTGCCGCCATCAGGCAATTGTGACGCAATAGAACGATAGAAATCCCTTGCCTTTATTTCCTGAAGAATGCCCAATTTTATTGTGTCCAAGACCTTTTTGCTGGCCTTCATACAATGGCCTCCTTCCGGGCTGGTGCCCTCTTGCGCCCCCCTCAGTCCTACTCACAAATTTACTTAAAAGAAAAGACCCTGCCACACTTGCACTTTGTCTCTTTCTCATCGCTCCACATCTCCACCGTGGCACTACAGTCCGGGCACTCTTCCTCGCGCATCGTTGGCTGATTTGACTTGCCGTGGCAATCTGTGTCCTTCATCTGACAACTCCTTACAGAAAATATTCTATTTGATAATTTCCGGTTCCTCTCTGAAACCGAGAATGATTCCTCCTTGATACTGAGTTGCAAAATAACTCTATCTGCAGACAATTGCAAGGCATTACCTTTACAGGTTACCGGCCGGGCAAGACCGGCCTGTTTGGCGGGTGACACACTAAATCCTTGACGAAACAGCTCCGTTGTGATAAGCGTTTTGGTTTACTTACTGTACAATCGAGCGGCGCTATGAAAGTCACGCCCCACATAAAAATTTCAAGTGTTTTAGGCCTGGGCGTTTACGCCTACACCGGTGAGTTGCTCCCCTCGGTAGCGTGTTTTCTGGGCGGGTGGCTGATAGACCTGGACCACTTTCTTGACTGGGTCGTCAATTACGGGCTGACACCGGATTACAACCGCGTAATCAACAATTTCACAAGAAAAAGGATTCGCCACATTTACGTAATATTTCACGGCTGGGAATATTTTATCGCGCTATTCACGCTTCACATCCTGTACGGCCTCCCTCCATGGGCGTTCTATGCCGCCCTGGGCGGCGCCTGCCACCTGGCGCTTGACCAGATATACAACGGCCCGAAAAGGCCTCTAGCCTACTTTATCACATTCAGGCTTTACAAGAGATTCAGAAGCCACGACATCCTATTGAGGATTGCAAAACCGGCGCCCGTACAGGCGAGCGGGCAGGCCGTGCACAGCAACGTGGCTTAGAACCAACCGGAGACCCGCCACCGGTTGTTCAAATACCGAAAGGCGAAAATGCGGCGAGGGTCTTCGCGGAAGCTGCTATGGGAGAGGGAAATTCGTTATACTGCGGTAAAACTCTCAGGGGTGCGACAACAGGGCCCCATGTTAAACATGCTTAAACTCTTTGC
>JAUVQR010000351.1 GCA_030598065.1 Planctomycetota bacterium
CTCAAGGCCCTCTTCACGTTCCATCTTGTAGGCCCTCACTATGCGGATACCCGCCAGCATTTCCCTCAAGGCCTCGGTAAGCTGGGCCATGCGCTCCAGGGTGGCCTCGCCGTGCTTCCTTACCTTCTTACCGAAGATGGCCATGGGCAGCAAAAATAAGGGTATGGCTAACATGGTCAGCAAGAAAAGCTTCCAGCTGAAGTATAAGGCAAGACTCAGGCCACAAAGGAAACGCATCGGTTGAAGCACTACGTCCCCAAAAAGCACAATGAGTCCCATCTGGGTCACACTGAGGTCATTTATAACCCTGGACAGCAGCTCGCCGCTCTTCCTCTCGTCGAAGAAGCCTAATGATTGAGAAAGAAGACGCTCACACATACTGTTGCTTATGTCGACGTATGCCTTCCAGATTACAAAATGCTTCAAGTAATTCTGGAAGTAATTGGACACGAACATTAGCGGTGCAAGCACCAGGGCCAGAATGCCTATATTCGTGTAAGAGCCGGTCATCGTATTTACCCAGTTCCGTAAGTCCCTGATCTGGGAGACGTCCCGCAGGCCCTTTTTCAGCTGCTCTTTCCAATTCGCCGGGGAGGGATTCTCTATTTTCTTATGCATGTCTCCTTCTACGGCGTCTGCCGTAGACGACACAACTACACGCGCGTCATCTTCGGAAAACCTGTCAAGAATAGGCTTTATCAAGGCAAGCTGCGCGCCGGCGACCATGGTATAGAGCACCATAAAGGCCACGGCGAGGAGACCGGTCTTCCAGTAGGGCCTTGCAAACGAAAACAGCCTTAGACACTCCTGGCCCATGACTCTGTGTGATATGTGCGGCATTTCTAGTCCCAGGTGTGCCCGGTCTTCCTGCCGGACATTCACCTCTTCTCCCGATCGCGCACGAGATACCCCTGAACGCCAACGCAACGTCAACAGGCCAATATCCCCGCGGCAACGTAAGCTTTTACAATATAACTTCTAACGGTTATTGTCAATATGTTAAGAACAAACGGTCTTCATGACGTCCGGCCCTGTCAGCACCGCTTTTAGCGCACCGGTACGGGCTTGCTTTCGCGGCATTTTTGTGATATTTTCCTTTAAACATATGCTCCTACGTGTCTTTGGTGTTTTACCGTTACGAGACCGGTATGGCCACGGTAGATACGGTTGCGCAAGAAGCGTACTATGGAATAATATTATTCTTAGCTGAGGACTACGGTGAAGATGACCCGGAAGCTGGCGATTGTCGTGTTTTTTTCTCTTTTTACGGTTGTGGCGGAACCGATCCCTGTAACGTTTGCCCGGGAAGACACCGGTTCTTCAAGACATGCCACCACATCGATAGATGCGGCGCTATATAACCTGGCCGACAAACTTGCAGAACTGTTAGGCACCGTGCGTGACGTCATAGCAATAAACCAGCTCAAGATAAACACGTGCTCCATAGACAACCACTACGATTTCAAGGGCATTACGCC
>JAUVQR010000145.1 GCA_030598065.1 Planctomycetota bacterium
CCATGGACCGTGTCGGCGCTAACATCATTGAAGAGGAGAGAAAAGCGGCTGGGCTGCCGTCATTGGAGCAGGCCAAACGGGAACCAAAGTACATACGCACTGCAGCCCGGCTTGGCCTTGGAGAGGACGACCCAAAAAAAATAGAACTTGTCGTGACCTGAACTGCCGTAGAAGTATATCCAGTTCCGCACCGTCCCGCAGAAATTATTTGCGCCCCTTAGGCGCCGCTTCTATTCAGTCCTTCAGCCACCGGGTACTTTACCCTTTTTGCCGCAGGCCGCCGCCGGCTTGTTTGTCTGTGATACCATACGTCCCGGTCTTTTGCCTCCCCCAATTTTCCTTGAATGAAAAGCTAAGAAGGAAAGGCCAAGCACGTTTATTATTGACAAGCAAAAGTAGTTGTTCTATAATGTGAGGTTGTAATACGGTATCCTGTAAGGGGTTACATCATTAAACGTTACAACGTTTGAGCAGGCTAATTAGATGTCCAATGTTTGTGTGGTCGGTCTCCAGTGGGGAGATGAGGGTAAGGGCAAGATTATAGACATCCTTGCCGAGGAATATGACCTCATAGTGCGGTATCAGGGGGGCAGTAACGCAGGCCATACCATAGTAATAAACGACTCCAAGTTTGTTTTCCACCTAATACCCTCGGGCATCCTGCACGCCGGTAAGCAGTGCGTGATAGGTAACGGTGTCGTTCTGGACCCGGCACAGTTCCTGAAGGAACTGAACGAGCTTGAGAGACATAACATCCCCACGGCCGACAGGCTGTTTATAAGCGATCGGGCGCATCTCGTTTTTCCGTACCATAAGATACTGGACCTGATGTCCGAAACGGAAAAGGGAGATAATAAAATAGGCACTACCGGGCGCGGGATCGGCCCATGCTATGCCGATAAGATGTCCAGGAGGGGTATAAGAGTGGGCGAGTTATACCATCCGGCTTATCTGAAGACCAAGCTCAGAGAAGTTGTGGGCGAGAAGAACAGGGTACTCCGGGACTTGCACAATGCGGACACACTCTCTTGGGAGGAAATATACGCCGAGTATATGGAGTATGCCGAGGCCATCAGGCCTTTTGTGTGCGATACCGTAGTATTGATAAACGAAGCGGTAAAGAAGTCGAGACGTATCCTCTTTGAGGGCGCTCAGGGGACCATGCTTGACGTGGACTTCGGTACCTACCCTTATATCACTTCCTCCAACTCCAGCGCCTGCGGCGTTTCTTCCGGCACAGGTGTTTCTCCAAGACACATACACAGCGTGTTCGGCGTGATGAAGGCGTACACCACCAGGGTCGGCAGCGGCCCGTTCCCTACGGAAATGGGCGAAAACCATGGAGAGGTGGTAAGAGAGAGGGGGGCTGAGTTTGGCGCCACTACCGGAAGACCCAGACGCTGCGGCTGGTTTGATGCGGTGGCCGTACGCCACGCGGTGACAATCAACGGCGCGGACTCGGCCGTGCTGACAAAACTGGACGTGCTCGATCGTGAAGAGACTATTAAGGTCTGCGTGGGCTATAAAGCAGACGGCAATCGCACATATGACACGTTTCCTTCGGACCTTGCGCTGCTCCCGGACCTTGAGCCTGTATATGAAAAAATCTCCGGCTGGCTTGAAGATACGTCCGGGGTTACCGAAGAGGATAAACTGCCCAAACAGGCCAGAGCTTACGTACGTTTTCTTGAAAAATTGTTGGGATTAAAGATAACAATGGTGTCGGTAGGGCCGGAACGCAGCCAGGCCGTGCGAATCTCAAATGAGTGCAAATAATCTTCCCAGGCACATAGCCATAATCATGGACGGTAACGGCCGATGGGCCCGAAACCTGGGTATGACCAGGATAAGAGGCCATATCAGGGGGGTTAATTCGGTCAGAGACATTACCACGGAGTGCGCCAGAAAACATCTCGAACAGCTCACCCTTTACGCATTTTCAAAAGAGAACTGGTCACGGCCAAGGTACGAAATAGGACTGCTGATGCGGCTTCTCAAGCGCTACCTGATTAAAGAGAGGCCGACCATAAAAGACAACAACATCCGCTTCACCGTAATAGGCCAGATAGAAGGCCTCCCCGAGGACGTCCGGAAGGAGATAGCCATAAATATAGAAGAGAGCAAGTCAAACACGGGCATGATACTGTGTCTGGCCCTCAATTACGGCGGCAGGGCGGAGATTGTAGACGCCGCAAAAGCGATTGCCTCTGATGTGGCCAAGGGGGAGATGTCGCTGGACGAGATAGACGAAGACACCTTTAAACATCACATGTACACGGCGGATATGAGAGACCCCGACCTGCTTATACGGACGGGAGGAGACATGAGGATAAGCAACTTCCTGCTGTGGGAGATTTCATATGCCGAACTATGGGTCACCCCCGTATACTGGCCGGATTTCAAGAAGGAGCATCTGGAGGAGGCGATAAGGGAATACGGCAGCAGGGAGAGACGTTACGGAGGGCTTATAGAATGACGTCTACACACGGGACCAGGATAGTGTTCGGCGGGGCCCTGATGTGCGCGTTCATTGCCATAGTAGCCCTGGACGTCTTTCTTGACACGGACTACGGACTCGGATGCCTGGGCATATTGATAGGCACAGTGGGGCTGCTGGAATTCTACGACCTGGCCGCCAAGAAGGGCTTCAATCCGTTCAGGCGGTCCGGGATTGTGGGCGGTATATTGATTTTTGTGAGCTGTTGGTCGGATGCCAGGGGCGGTGGCAACATCTCTTTGAACATCCCTATTTTTTTCGTGTTCGTGTGTTGGCTTTTCTTGTGGCAGGGTATCGGAAGAGACATGAAACACATCGTGGAAAACGTGTCTATAACCGTCTTTGGCGTACTTTACGTCTTTTTCTTTCTGTCTTTCAGCATGGCCATACTCCACCTGCCGGGAGTAAACGGGCTGGTAGTTTTGTTTGGCATCATTCTTATGGCCAAGTGTACGGACATCGGAGCGTATTTTGTAGGTAAGGAATTTGGCAGTCACAAATTATTCCCCACGATAAGCCCTAACAAGACGCTGGAGGGGGCTGTTGGAGGCCTTGCCTCGTGCGTACTGGTGGCCGTGGCATGGAACGTGTTTCCCCAGTTGAAGGTTCTTCCATTGGCGTGGGCCGTTGTGTTCGGGCTTTTTATAGGCGCCGTTGCAATGGGCGGTGACCTTATGGTATCTATGCTCAAGAGGGATGCGGGCGTAAAGGACTCCGGAAACCTTGTGCCGTCGTTCGGCGGTGTTCTGGACATAATAGATTGCATTGTGGTTAGCCTGCCGGCCGGGTATTATTTTCTGAAATTCTATGGCGGGAACGTGTAGCGTGGGTGAAGGTGAAGAAGTCAAGATTGTTCAAAAGACCATAGAACTCGAAAGCGTGGAACTCGCTTCAGTTCTGTTCGGAAGACACGACAGGCATCTTCGTATCATACGGGCCTCTTTGGGCGTACAGATTTCCTCGAGAAACGGCCTTCTAAGGATAGATGGCGAGGAGGCGAGGGTAAGGAAGGCCGTAGAGGTGTTTGAACGATTGATAGAGATTGTTCACGCCCGGGGCGTTCTTGACGGAGATGTAGTCGATGAGGTTATAAATGCCGTGGAGTGCGACAGGCCCGGTGGGCCAGTCGCGGGTTCGGCTATCGAGGTGTCCATAAGAGGCGTCTCTGCAAGGCCGAAAACGGAGGGGCAGGCAGGGTACGTGGAGGCGATAGCGAAGAACGACCTGGTCTTTTGTATTGGCCCTGCCGGTACCGGTAAGACCTACATGGCCGTGGCAATGGCCCTGTCCGCCCTTAAGATGGGCACACTCAAGCGGATTGTACTGGCCAGGCCGGCCATAGAAGCGGGCGAGAAGCTTGGCTACCTGCCGGGCGATATACAGGCGAAGGTAAATCCGTTTCTTAAGCCCCTCTATGACGCCCTTGAGGACATGATGTCGCCGGCCCAGGTAAGAAAATACATTGAGAACGAGATAATTGAAATCCTGCCGCTGGCCTTCATGAGGGGCCGGACCCTCAATGACGCATTTGTGATACTGGATGAGGCGCAGAACTGTACTATAAGGCAGATGAAGACCTTCCTTACCAGACTGGGCACCAGGGGAAAGGTGGTGGTCACGGGCGACATTACCCAGATAGACCTGCTGCCCGGCGAGCCTTCCGGACTGATTGACGTACAGCAGAGGCTTAAGGGGGTAAGGGGGGTGGATTTTGTCTACCTCACGCTCAAGGACATCGTACGCCACAGACTGGTGCAGGACATTGTGGTGGCTTACGACGCACACGAAGAGACCTCATGAAGATAAGCGTAAGCAACCTCCAGGATGCGTATCCCATAAAAAAGAATCGCGTGCGGGACGTGGTCAGGGACGTCATGCGCCGTGAGGGGGCTGGCATAGATGTAAATGTAGGCGTAGACGTAGATGTAGATGTAGAACTCAGCATAGCCTTTGTCGATAAAGAGGAGATAACGAGGCTTAACGAGAAATTCCTCGGCCACAAAGGCCCTACGGACGTCCTTTCGTTTCCCATAGATACAAACGGCGGGCGTTTGAGCGGAGAAGTAGTTGTATGCCCACCCGTCGCCGTCGAGTTTGCCGCCGAGTCAAAGACGGACGTTGAAGGTGAAATAATGCTGTACGTGGTCCACGGACTGCTCCACCTGTTGGGGTATACGGACAGCAACGGGAAAAGCGCAAAAAAGATGCACCGCCTGGAGAAAGAAATACTGACCGGACTTGGCTATGAGGTCGCAGGCATTTAGACCCTGCGGTTGTATATTAATTGTAAGCCAAAACGTACGCTACCATAAGCCGTCCGGG
>JAUVQR010000091.1 GCA_030598065.1 Planctomycetota bacterium
AGATAAAGTCATTTTTCGAAGACAACCTGCCGCAGGACGTCGACCGGTACAACGAGTATCACGCGCTGCTTGTCCAGGTGGGCAAGAACTATTGCAAACCGCGGGAACCCGCCTGCGAGAAATGCCCACTGTACGAGTTCCTATGATTACGAAACCTATGAAAAACACAAGAATTCAAGCTAATGTCACGTACTGTCATTGCGAGTCCGCCTTAGGTGGACGAAGTAATCTCATGTTCTCTAGTGAAATCGCTTACGAGATTGCTTCGTCGCTTCCGCTCCTCGCAAAGACAGCTTTGCGCGTTTTGTAAAGGTATCTATACGCAAATATTTTGACCTTATTACACGATGCTTCAAGAGATGACACAAGATATATTAATAAAGAACGGCCGCGTTATAGACCCCGCAACCAACCTCGACGAGGTTCTGGACGTCCTGGTATCAAACGGCAAGATCGCCGACATATCACCCGGCATAGAAGCGCATAAAGACATGGAGGTAATTGACGCGCCGGGATGCATAGTCACGCCGGGCCTGGTAGACTGTCACGTGCACCTGAGAGAATCGGGCGCAGAAGCAAAAGCGGAAGCGGAAGAGAGGAAAGATGCACAGGGGGGCGGCAAGGCCAAAGAGACCATCAGGAGCGGCACCCGCGCAGCGGCACAGGGGGGTTTTACCACCGTCATATGCGAGCCGAACACCTCGCCGCCCATAGACTCCTGCGAGCGGGTGGAGGGGCTCCAGAGACGCATCGCGGATTCCAGCCTTGTCAATGTCTACATAAAGGCGGCGATGACACTGGGCATGCAGGGGGAGGAAGTAACGGACATAAAGAGGCTGAGCGGCCATTCTACGGTAAAGGCCCTGTCCGAGGACGGCAACCCGGTGGTGGACGAGCGGCTGATGGATGAGATATGCCGTCTTGCCGCGGAAAACGGCCTACTTCTAAGCTGTCACAGCGAGGATTCCGCCTTCTCCTTATCACAATCCAAGGCATCAAAATCCAGTGCATCAAAACCCAAAAAGGGAGGGAGGCTGGGCTTCAGCCCCGGACAGGAATTTCATAACGAGGCCAACTTTATCGCCCGCGACATGGCACTTGCAGGGGCAAGAAACGCGCCGATACACATCTCACACGTAAGCCTGCGAGAATCCCTTGAACTGATACGACGGGCAAAGAAGAGCGGACGTGCGGCCGTGACCTGCGAGGCCACACCCCACCACCTTCTGCTTGACAGTGACTTCAGGTGTCCCGACGGCTCGCCCGCCATCGTCAACCCGCCGCTACGCGACAAGGACGACGGGGAGGCCCTGCGCGCCGCACTCAAGGAGGGGTTGATAGACGCAATCGCCTCCGATCACGCCCCGCACGGGGAAGAGGACAAGAAGGCAGGCGCCCCCGGCTTTATCGGGCTGGAGACCACGCTGGGGCTGGTGCTTACAAGACTGGTACAGCCCGGCATTATATCGCTGATGGACGCCGTCAGGATGATGTCCACCGCCCCTTCGGCAATATTCCGCCTGGGGTCCGGCTCCCTGAGAAAAGGCGCGCCGGCGGACGTCAGCATAATAGACACCGGCAGGGAGTGGACCGTAGACGTCGGAGACCTTGAGTCCCTCTCAAAAAACTCTCCCTTCGAAGGGTGGCGGCTGCGGGGCCGGGCGGTTGCAGCCATAGTCGGCGGGCGCATAGTGATGAGAGACGGGGAGCTGCTCTGATGCACAACCTAATAGACGGGTACAACGTTATCTTTGCCGTCCCCGCGCTGGAAGAGGCCCTCGACAGGGAAGATATGGAGACGGCCAGGGCGGCGCTGGTGGCCGCGCTGGCGAGCCACAAGGACACCAGCCGCCAGGAGTTCACCGTGGTGTTTGACGGCAAGACGCAGGAAGGTGAAGGCGTTGAACATGAATACCCGCTGAAAGAGTCGCGGGGGGGAGTAAGCGTCATCTTTACAAAGGGCATTACCGCCGACGATGAGATAGTGCGACTTGTAAGCGCTTCCCGGCACCCCAGGAATATATGCGTAGTTACGTCCGACAATAAGATCCTGAGGGCGGCCAGGTCCTCCGGCTGCCGGACAGCCACACCCAGGGAGTTTTACGACAGGATAACGCGGCCACCCGGCAGGGCCGGCAAGTCCGGCAAGACACGCGCCGGCTCGCGGGCCGAACCGGCCGCCAAATACCATGGTGTCCCGGAAGGGGAGGTAAACTACTGGCTAAGACGGTTCAGGGCCGAATGGAACAAGGACAAAGATAAGGACAAGAAATCTTAAATGAAACCGGACACAGTACCCCCGTCTACACAAGTGTTGCGCTGGCTGCCGGCCGTTACGTGGGCCGCCGTGCTCTTCTGGGCCTCTTCCCGGCCCACCTCTCTCATACCCTTTATAATACCAATACCTCATGCCGACAAGGGCATTCACTTCACGGAGTTCGCCGTCCTGAGCTATCTGATATGTTGGGCGCAGGAGCCTTCAGAACGGGCGCTCGGTAGGATAATCTGGGCCGCCGTTCTAGCGACGTCGGTCTACGGCGCCCTGGACGAATTCCATCAGAGTTTTACGCCCGACAGGACGCCGGAGGTAGCGGACTGGGCCGCCGACACGCTGGGCGCGGTTGCCGCAGGTTTTCTCTGGCTAAAACGAAGGCCGGGACGTCAAATTTCTCTCAGAGGCGTTAACGATAACCATGTTCCTTAGACTTTTTTTGCTGTTCACAATAACCCCGCTGGTAGAACTCTATCTCCTGCTCAAGCTGGGGGGCTACATCGGCGTCTACGCCACCATCGGCGTGGTAATAGGCACCGGGATAGCGGGCGGACTCCTTGCAAAGAGCCAGGGGCTGACCGTCATGCGTCAGGCGCGCTGGGAACTGGACCAGGGACGGATGCCGGCTGAAAGCCTGTTTGACGGGGCGCTTATTCTTGTGGCCGGGGCGATGCTGATTACACCCGGACTACTGACCGACTGCCTGGGCCTTCTATTCCTTATCCCCCCGACCAGAAGGGCGTTCAAGGCGTGGCTCAGGAGGAAGATTGAAGAAAAGGTCTCACGCGGGGAGATACAGGTCTATACCCACCTCGGATGGAGGGAGAAGGGCGGCGGGAGAGAAGACCCATATGACCGCCTTTGAGATACCCGAAGGTCTTACTGCGATAATGCTGGACATGGACGGTGTCGTCATAGACGGTATGCCGTACCACCTGCGGGCATGGAGGGAGGCGTTCGCCACCGTGGGGATGGAGGTCACGGACGTGGACGTCTACCTGAAAGAGGGGATGGACCAGATGGAGACCGTCTCACAGCTCTCCAGAGAAAAGGGCGTGTCTCTGGGCCATGACGAGATGAAGCGCGTGGTCGGCATCAAAGACCGTCTTCTAAACTCCATATTCAAGATACGCCTCTTCCCGCACTGTCCCGAATTCCTGTCCCGGCTCAAGGCCCTGGGTTACAAGCTAGCGCTTGTAACCGGCACCAACGAGGACGTGGTGGAAAAGATTCTTGACGAAGAGACCGCCCTGCGGGGCGTCTTCGACGTAGTGGTGACGGCGGCAACGGCCTCGCGCAGGAAGCCCGACCCCGAACCCTACCTGAAGGCCGTCGAGCTGTTGGGGGTTGACAAGAAACACTGCCTGGTGATAGAAAATTCCCCGGCCGGGGTCGCCTCCGCCAAGGGAGCAGGCCTTACCTGCCTAGCCCTGACCACCTCCCTGCCGGAGAATTACCTGCGTCAGGCCGACGCCGTCTTCCACGGCCTGGACGAGGTCTCCCGGCTGTTCGACTGAATGGCGGGGCGGCACATGCCCACCCGGCCGCGCAGGCCGTAAATACACCGGTTGACACAACCCCTCTTCTCTTGTATCCTCACGGGTCGCCTGTATGTAACTATTTGTCAGGAGAGCCCACGATGACCAAAAGAAACATTATAATAAAGCTGTGCGGCATTACCGTCGCGCTGGGGTTGTCGGCACTGTTGTTGCTGCCTTACGACCAGACCGACGCCCAGCACATAGACGTGTTTAACATACCCAGGGAAGACGCCAAAGACAAGCAGCCGGTAGATGTGCCGGAGCTGGTGGAGATAGAGGTCACCGACACCTTTACGTACAAGGTCATGGTAGAGAAGGACCTCCTCGACGAAGGTAACGTTTTTGCCCGGGAGCTTGAGATAACCGCTCTTAAGGACGACGAAAAACCTCCCTACCATTGGGGCCAGGTTGAATACTACGACCGAAGGGATATAGTCCAGAGCTTGACACGCACCACAGACCTTATCAAATGCGCCAAGACGCGTACCGGCGTGTTGTACTTCCTACCGAACGGGAAAAAGATGGTGGACTGGGGACGCTGGAGCATGTGGGACTGTCGCTAGAGGCCCGGCATGACGGCACGGACAGCCTGTAACTAATCAAACTTTTCATGACAGTCAGTCAATGTACCTAACTGTCGCCAATGGAGAACTGAGAAATGAAGTACACGTATATCATCGCCTCTGCTTTGATCATCGTTTTAATATTCATAATATTCCCAAGCAAGAAGTCGTCCGTGGTGGAAGAAAAGCTGGGGTTGCTGGAGTCCGTTATGGCGGGCAAGTTACAGGTAATTGACCTCACGCATCCGCTCAACGAGAGAAACGCCTGCTGGCCGGGTGAAGGGTCTCAGCCCTTCAAGTACGAGGTAATAGCAAGGCTTGAAACCGACGGGGTCTACTCGGGCAAGTACTCTACCTCCGAGCACCTGGGCACTCACATCGACGCGCCCAACCACTTTGAAGCCGGCCAACCGTCCGTTGACCGGTTGCCCCTCGAACAGCTGGTCGGCCCGGCGGTGATAATAGACGTGCATTCACGCCTGACCGCAAGCAGCGAGTACATGCTCTCGGTAGACGACATCACCAACTGGGAGGCGCAGAATGGCCCCATCCCGGAGGGCGCCATAGTCATCATGCGCTCCGGCTGGGGATGGCGGTGGGAGAGCGACTATAGGTATAAGAACGCCGACGCGTCGGGCGCGCTCCACTTCCCCGGCTTCTCGAAGGAGGCGGCGGTCTTCCTGACCGAAGAAAGAGACATAAAGGGCGTCGGGGTGGACACGATGAGCGTGGACAGCGGCTCTTCGAAGGACTTCGCGGCCCATCACGCCCTCAACTCCAAAGGAAAGTGGGTGCTGGAGAACCTCGCGAACCTGGAAAAGCTCCCCGTCAAGGGAATGACGCTGTTAGTCGCCCCGATAAAGATAGACGGCGGCTCCGGCGGCCAAGCCCGCGTCTGGGCGATTGTGCCTTAGACCCTTTGACCGACTTGAATTCAAGCATAGGGTGCGTCCAGACCTGCCAATCTGGAAAAATCTAAAAAATACTTCCTAAAAATGGCTGTAAAGAGGTGGTTAAGGGAGTATAAGGTATTCAGACCGCACGCAGCACGGCAGGCATTACAGGACTAACTTAAATACTGGTACAATCAGTGGGGGCAGGTCAGGTCTCCTGGGTCCCTGATTCCGAAACCATTTTGTGTGTTGTTTTGTTATGATAATTAACCTTACCTTAAGGATGGCGCATAGGATATATTTCACATGAGGCATAAGACGGAGCATTCTGGATTTCTCAAGGATTATTCAGGCTTTGAACCCGGCCCGAAAGGCGGCGCTGACCTCCGCTATATAAAGGAAGGGGTCAATTTTAAGGTCTACAGCAAGGTTATGCTGGACCGCGTAGTATTCCACTTCAGTGACGATAAGAAAAAGAAACACATCAAGCCTGATGAGTTGTCGGAACTCTCGGACGCCTTCCACAAGGCCATGACGGATGCCCTCGCGGGCGCTTATCCGCTAGTGGACAAGCCGGGTCCGGACGTATTGCGCATGCGCGTCGCCGTTATCGATGTGGCCCCTGGTAAACCTGTATTGAACACCATGGCGTCTCTCTTGTTTATCCCCCTTGTTATCAGTAGCATAAAGAAACTAATAACAGGGAAGCACACCTACGTGGGTCAGGCGTCGCTCGAAGCGGAGCTCCTCGATTCCCAGACCAATGAACGAGTCGCTGCGGCGATAGACAGAAAGGCGGGGGCAAGACATAACGTCCTTGAAGGCATGCACAGGTGGGGGCATGCAAAAGATGCCTTTGAATTCTGGGCAAAACGGCTTCGGCTCTGGCTTGACGAGGTACACGGCAGCCGAAGAGCTAATCCCTAAAATACACTACATTATAGATATTAAACCGGGCCCTGACCTGTCCACACTATTAGTACCAGTATTTAAGTTAGTCTCGTAATGCCTGCCGTAGAGTGTAGGGACGTAGTCCCGGAGTTGTACAGCAGGATTTCAATCGTCTCTGGCGCCGGTGGAACATAGCCGAGGGGGCTATGCGGCCTGAGCGTGTTATACTC
>JAUVQR010000317.1 GCA_030598065.1 Planctomycetota bacterium
GCTCAGAATGACAGAACGGTTTTTTTGGGCCTTTGTACGACTTTCCGTTTGCTGGGATTTGTTACTTAATTTCCTTGCCTATCGAGAAGGCCTTGCCCAGCGGTTTGCCTGTGCCGTAGTAACAACCTACTTCGGGGGTGTAAATAATCGGGCTGACTTTTTGGATGTCAGGCAGTCCCTTCTTGTCCAGTGCGTCTTCGTCCACCTTCACGTCCATGATTTCCCCGATGAACTGGGTGTGCAGACCGACCTCTACCACGTTTACCACCTTGCATTCCATCACCATCGGAAATTCTCCGACATACGGCGCGTCTACCAGTTCGCTCTTGACGGGCGTCAGGCCGGTTGCGGCAAACTTGTCCACCTTCCTGCCGGAAGCCATGCCGAAATAATCGGCCTCCCTGGCGAACCTCTCTGAGGGGACGCTGATGGTGTAGGCGCCGCGTTCCCTGATGCTGCCGTAGGCGTAGGTTGCCTTGCGCAATGAAACGGTCGCGCACGGCGGCTTGGAACAGCAGATGCCGCCCCAGGCGATGGTGGTGACGTTCGGTTTTCCCTCCTTGTCATAAGACCCCACGCACCAAACCGGTGTTGGATAGATGAGCGTCTTGGGGCCGAATGATTTCTTCCTCATTATGGTCGCCCTCCTTTTGTGTCTGGTACTTCTCTGTCTCAAATCTGTCTCAAAGACGTTAAAGCAAGTGAGACCGGATTATTTTTTGCAAATCGCCGCCGATACAGCTAAGATGTTCAGGTGTTTGGGGGGGGTCTTATTCTTCATTTTTCGTTCTACGTTTTACGTTCTTAGTTCGTTACACGGCCTTATCCACGGTGAAGAATCCGGCGAAAGGCGGGCATTATAACAGATGAGTAGAAGGAAATACCTGTGTATCTTTCTGTTTGCCCTGGCTGCCGTTAATTGCCATGCGTTGTACACGGCAGCGGAAGCTGATGCAGGCCGGAAGTACAGGGTGCTCTTTGACGCCGGCCATGCGCAGACCTCCGGCATGCACGCCGACTGGATAATTGATGACGACGTACCGGGGCCGAGGCCGCTGAATCCCTCGTCGCCGGATGACTGGTCGGGGGGGATATCGTCATGGGCGTACGAACTGTATAAGACGGGCAGGTACGAGGTGGAGAGCACGGGCCACGCCCTTACCTACGGCAGCCCGGAAAACCAGCAAGACCTCTCGCGGTACGACGTGCTGATACTGTGTGAGCCCAATAAAGACCTTATGGTCTCCGAACGGGCCGCTGTTGTCTCATTCGTGAAAAAAGGCGGCGGGCTGTTTATGGTGGCGGATCATTTTAATTCCGACAGGAATAATGACGGCATAGACTCGACCGGCATCTTCAACAAACTGGAGTCTCATACAGGTATACATTTTCAGGGAAAGGGTGAGAACAACAACTGGATACGGGGAGGCCATTACACGTCCAATATAGGCGCCGATGACGCCGGTATCTTGCGTGGTTCGTTCGGCGCGGTAGAGTCGCTGTATCTCCATGGATTTGGCACTATCTCTGTGGTAAAATCCCGCAACCCGGCGGCCAGGGGGCATGTATGGCTGAAGGGCGAGCGACAGGCGGACGTCAATATAATAGTCGCCACGTCAAGGATGGGCGGGGGCGCGGTGGCGGCCATATCCGACAGTTCACCGGCCGACGACGGTACCACAGATACGCCGGGGCGCCGTCTCTACGACAACTGGAACAAGGCTGGAAACGGCCGTCTGTTGCTCAATGCCACGGAATTCCTGGCGGGCGTAAAATGAGGTTCAGAACGCCGGATTTCATCCGCTTCGCAGATAGGATTCCCCGCCGGAGAAAAATATTTTTAGTCTTTAAAAATTGGAGTTAATTCGATATTATTTCGTCTTAACGAAGAAAAAGGACACAAGGTTGGTTTCGTGTACACTGTTTAGAGTTTAGACTGGGTCTTTCCATGGTGTGGAACAGGCCCTGAGCTAGAAAGGAAAA
>JAUVQR010000155.1 GCA_030598065.1 Planctomycetota bacterium
ACCGCCGAGTTAGACATCACCGCGGAGATCCCAATCGGCAGGGGCCTGAACCTGGTCCGCATCATCGCCTATGACGACCAGGGCCTGTCCACCGAAAAACCTTTTGTCATTACGGGGGTGTAGTTGTAGTCGCCTGATTTATCAGGCTGTTTAATACGCCCCATAAATGGGGCAGCTACATTAATTCGTGTGCGGGAAGCAGCCCACCTACCACTTTACCTTCGGGTAGCCGGCAAAATCTTTCTGGTTATACTCCGGTTTGGAGATGCGCTTCCAGCGGTAGTCGAATATCTTCCACCTGGACTTGTACGGGTATTTTCTCCAATCGGGTATCGGGCGGTATGGTGTTGTATTTCTTATCTTGAAGACGGCCTCGCCGTAGTAATATTTCTTCTTGTAGAACCTGGCATACCGGGTGTATATCTCGAGCGCGCCGTCTTTAAGCTCCCGGTAGCCGTCTATCTTTGAGCGCTGCCACAACGCCTTGTCGGGTTGCTCGAAGGGGTTGCCCGTCATTCGGGCGTGGGTCTGGTCTATAAGCCTCTTATTCCTCTCCCACGCCTCTTCCCAGGTGTACACCTTTTCGGGAGACTGGAGGTCTGCCTCCCTGTAGCCGCGCCTCCCGGTAACGGCCTCCCACAGGGCGATGGCCTTCTTCGGATTTCTTGTCATGCCCGCGTTGAATATGGCGTCCCAGACGCCGATAAAGTCTTCCGTCATCTTATCAAGCCGCTGGTTGGCCGGGCCGTGTGGGGCCTTGTACTGAAAGCGCAGGTCCGGGGCGTGCATAACCGGCCCGGTGGAGGGTCCGCCGTGCGGGTTGACGTCTTTCAGGCCCTCGAAGTCCTTGTGGGTGGCGTCCTTTGAGAAACCGTGCTCCACCAGCGTCCAGCCGTCACCCGACCTTCTATAGACCACGCGGTACGAATAGTCTATCAACCTCCACCTCCAGAAGAAGAAGTGGGAGAGGCCGGTTACGTAGACGTATATCACCTTTGCGTCCCGGTCGACATCCTCAAAATACGCCAGGGCCTTCTTCGTCTGATGCGGCTTGAACTCGCCGGCAATCGTAAAGGCGTTCGCGTACTTCTCATCCTCTTCTACCAGCGGCTCTATCTCCGGCTGGTAGCGGTCGTGGTATCTGCCGCCCGTATCGGTGGTAAGGAACAGGGCCACCGGGACGGTGATTGGCTTGTCCGTGTTGTTCTTTATCTGGTACGGCCAGACGATGTAGTCCCTGTCCTTGTATACAACTCTCTCAGGCATGCCGAAGTCCAGCTCGCACTCGCGCGCCCAGGCGGTTGAGGCGATAAACGGGACCAGCAACAACGCGCAGACAAACCTGAGATAACCCGGTATCTTCAAATGCAACACAAAAGCCTCTGTGATTTAAGGGTTCTATACTTCAAGAACCTCAAGCGCCCTGGCGGTGTCCGACACCTTCATTACCCCGAGGACTCTGCCACGGTCGGCTCCGCCGGCCAGAGGGGCGCTGTAGTGGGCGTAAAAGTACTCTATGTTTACATTGGCAACGGCCAGCCTTCGGGCTATATCCGCGAGGGCCCCCGGTGTGTTCCTCATCTCGACCAGTATGACCTCCGACTCCAGCACGTCGTGGCCCGCCTCTTCCAGCAAGGCCTTTGCCCTCTTCCAGTTGTCCACCACCAGGCGCAGCTCGCCGGTATCCACCATGTCGACTATGGAAAGCGCCTGTATGTTAACCCCGGAGTTGGCCAGCAACGAGCACACCTGCGCCAACGGGCCAGGTACATTTTCAAGGACCAGCGAAAGCTGCTTGTCGGACAGGAGGAAGTAGTGTTTCATTTATCACGCAAATACTTGCATAAAGTCGCGGATACCGAACAGTTTGTATCTTTACTCAATTTCCGTCGACCGTCAAGCCGAAAAACGCGATATGCGCCACCTTTAAGTGATCTCCATAAGCCTCGCATGTGTCGGCCTCATCGTCGGCCGAGGCCCCGGCGCCGGTCAAATACGTTGATTTTTTGTACTGAGACCTATAAAATGAACCTTCTAAACAGTTTGACACTATTCACTTCTAAACGTAAGCCAGCTCATCCGGCAGGCATTAAAGGAGAGACTCACAGGTGCACGCGTCCAGCGTGATAAACAAGAGCGGGCCCTGTCCCTGGGACCTAACGGACGTCGCAAAGGTCTTCATCTTTTACCTGCTGATGATGGGGCTCGGCTCGGTGATGGCGCTGGCCGTGATACGTAAGTTGCTGGGCGATGACCCGTCCGCCGTCTTTGGAGAAAATACCGTGGTGCTGGCCCTGTCCATGCTCACCAACGGTCTGGCCTGTTTCTTCATTATATACATAGTAACCGCCCGTCTGGGGCAGCCGCTCGCCGCCCTGGGCATCAGCCTTACGAACTGGAGAAAAAACCTGGCCTGGGGACTCCTGCGGTACGTCGTTGTTCTACCGGTTATTATAGCCGCCGGTTTTCTGGTCGAGCTTATGACCAGAAACGTGGGCCTCACGCCCGAGCACCAGGAGGTGGTGGTGAGGTTCATGGAAGAGAGGTCCTCTTCCGGGACCATTGCCATAATAATATTTGGGGTGCTTGTCGCCCCCGTGGCCGAAGAAATACTCTTCAGGGGGTTCTTGCAGCCCGTCCTGAAGGACATAATGGGCGGTACGAGGGCAATTCTCCTCACTTCATTACTCTTCGCGCTGGTCCATTTTAATCTGTATATCCTCTTACAGATATCTATTCTGGGTGTGCTTCTTGGATACCTCTACGAGTAT
This sequence comes from Planctomycetota bacterium, assembly GCA_030598065.1. Lineage (GTDB taxonomy): Bacteria > Planctomycetota > Brocadiia > Brocadiales > Bathyanammoxibiaceae > Bathyanammoxibius. The sequence goes on from JAUVQR010000155.1 coordinate 2,772, forward strand.
ACGGGTACGCTGGTGGCGCCGGTGTCCGTGCATGTACTGCACAATTCCGTCTCCTTATGCGTTCTCCTGTTTATTAAGCAATCAGGGTGGGAGGTCTGATGGCGTTTAAAGAAGCAGAAGAGCAACTGGAGATACTCCGAAGAGGCGTTATCGACATAGTCCAGGAAGAGGAATTGCTGGAGAGGCTGCGCAGGTCCCGGAAAGAAAACAGGCCGCTCAGGGTGAAGCTCGGCCTCGACCCCACGGCGCCGGACATACACGTGGGCAACGCTATACCAGTACATAAGCTCGCTAAATTTCAGGAGTTAGGCCACACGGCAGTCCTCATCATCGGCGACTACACGGCCATGGTCGGCGACCCGACAGGCGTGAACAAGACCCGGCCCATGCTGGCCAGAGAAGACATCATGGCCAACGCCAGGACCTATCTCGACCAGGTTGGCAAGATACTGGACGTGGACAGCACGGAGGTCGTATACAACAGCGAGTGGTTTGAAAAGATGTCCTTCTCCGAAATAATCCAGCTGACGTCAAAGATTACCGTCGCCAGGATGATGGAGCGCGACGACTTCACGCAGCGTTACTCCTCCGGCGTACCCATCAGCCTGCACGAACTGTTGTACCCGCTGATGCAGGGTTACGACTCCGTGATGGTAAAGAGCGACGTGGAACTGGGCGGCACCGACCAGTTGTTCAACCTCCTTGTCGGCAGAGACCTGCTGAGGGACTGGGGGCTTAAGCCACAGGTTGCCCTGACCACCCCGCTGCTTGAAGGCACGGACGGACATAAAAAGATGAGCAAGAGTCTGGGCAACTACATCGGGATAACAGAAGACGCCAACCAGATGTTCGGGAAGGCCATGTCCATAAAGGACGAGCTGATGAAGAAATATTTCGTGCTGGCGACCGACGTGGACGAGAATAGGATAGACGATTTACTCCACCATGACGTACATCCCAGGGAGGCCAAGGTCGAACTCGCGAAGGCGATTGTGGCAAGGTACCGGGACGCGGAGGCGGCCGAACGGGCCGCGAGGGAGTTCGACAGGGTGTTCAAGGAACGCGAACTGCCCGCGGACATGCCCGAAATCATGCTGCCAAGGAACGAACTCAAGGACGGAAAGATATGGATAGTAAAACTCCTTGTGCTGGGCGGTTTTGCCAAGACCAACGGTGAGGCCCGGCGGCTGGTGGCGCAGGGAGGCGTCAGCCTGAACGACGAGACGTTCAAGGACGCGGACGCCGAGGTAGACGTGGCGTCCGGTATGGTAGTTAAGGTCGGCAAACGCCGCTTTGGCCGCATCCGCATCAAAGTAGAGGGCTAGGTTGGCGTGTCGCGTATCGCGCACCGGGCCAAATTCCCGCACACCCTTCCCAGCTACTTTAATTCTCTTTCCCTCACGAAAGGGGTCCTGTAACGATGGGAACTATTTTTGAAATGTCCATGGGAATCTTCGGCCTTACCCTTCTGCTTGCCGCCTTCATAATGGGCAACTTCTGGGGGAGAGGGCAACACGTACTGCACTATCAGATAATGAACTTCATCGGCGGGTTCGTCCTGGCCTGGTACGCGTTCCGGCTGCACAACTGGATATTCGCCTCTCTTGAAGGCATTTGGGGCGCGTTTGCGCTGGCTGGCCTTATAATATGTGTCCAGGCCAGAGTGAAGAAGTCAAAG
>JAUVQR010000329.1 GCA_030598065.1 Planctomycetota bacterium
ACAAAAAGGACAAGGTCCCGGCCTTGATTTTCATCTCCAATCTCCTTGTGATTTTGATAATGATGAGAGCCTTGCAAGAGTCATTTCAATATTCTTATGTCCTTATGAGCAACAGCGTGAGCAACAGCGATGAGACCCTTCGCTAAGCTGTAGCGGTCTAGCCGTGCCATAGGCAGGTCTGCCACTACAATAATAATGTCAGATAAATCCCACTATGGTACGGCCGGCAAAATCCACTGAGTAGCGCATGTATTATATTCCCTCCCCTCCCAAAGTCAAAACAACCCATTTCCCTTGACAATATTTCTCCCTAAAAATATAATCAGAAGCACTTAAGTATTGTATATCTATGAAATTAGGAGGCATCCACCTTGGCACCGATAGAGGGAAAAATAGCCAGAATACTCGACGAGTACAACGTGGTAATAAACGTCGGTCAGAAGCAGGGCGTGCGCGTGGGTATGCTCTTTGTCATATTCGCCGCCACCGAGGATGAGGTGAAGGACCCCGCTACCGGTGAGGCGCTAGGCAAGCTTGAGACGGTTAAGGGGTATGTCTCAGCGGTCCACGTTCAGGACGGGCTCAGCATATGTGCTGTAGAGCATGTGGCGAAGGGTGTGGTGGGGGGCGAGTCAAAGAGCCAGACCCTGAGCGGCGCCATGATGGCCGAGTCTCTGGGGTACAGGTCCGGGGGTGAGAACCGGCTGAACGTTAACCCGTCTCAGGTGTCGGGACGGGCTGGCGGTGGCCCCGTGTCGATAGGTGACGGGGTGCGCTCCATATGGAAATCAAACGGGCCCGACACCGGATAAGGACGATTGATGAAGATTGTAAGCACCTCAGAGTGCGACCGTACTAAATTAGTCGACGGCATAAAAAGGCGCCTCAACACGTTCGAAGGCTCTTTTGCGCAGGATGCCGGTTCAGACCCGGAGCTAATGTCAAGGGTCTTCGGCAAAGAACTCTCCCCGGTGGATTCTGTCAGACGCATAGTGGCCGACGTGAAGGAAAAGGGCGACCAGGCCGTTGTCTCTTATGGCTCTGCCTTTGACGGTGTTTCCATTGAAGCGGACAAGCTCAGGGTGAGTGATGAAGAGATAAAAGAGGCATATACCAGGGTCGATAAGGCCCTACTGGGGGCGGTTAAGAGGGCGAAAGATAATATCACCCTGTTTCAGCGCCATATCAAGGTAGATACCCCGGACAAATCATCAACCGACGGCGTATCACTGGAGCTTGTTTACAGGCCGATAGAGAACGTCGGCATATACGTGCCGGGCGGCAAGGCGTCGTACCCCTCTACTGTGCTTATGTGTGCGGTCCCCGCGCGCGTCGCCGGCGTTGACAGGGTCATTATGTGTACACCCCCCGGAAAGGACGGAAAGGTCTCGCCGGAGAGGCTGGTGGCGGCCGGAGAGGCGGGCGTTAAGGAGATATATAAGATAGGCGGTGTGCAGGCGATTGCAGCCATGGCCTTTGGTACCGACACGGTTCCCAGGGTTGACAAGATAGTCGGGCCGGGAAACGTCTTCGTAACGATGGCCAAGAAGGAGGTGTACGGCTACGTGGACATAGACCTGCTGGCCGGTCCCAGCGAGGTGGTGGTGCTGGCCGACGAGAAGGCTGGCGCCGCGCTTATCGCGTCAGACCTGTTGTCTCAGGCGGAGCATCCAGGCGCGGCGATACTGGTAACGCCGTCGAGCCGGTTGGCAGAAGACGTGCAAGTGCAAATAAACAAACAGCTTACAGAACTCTCAAGCAAGGAGA
>JAUVQR010000136.1 GCA_030598065.1 Planctomycetota bacterium
AGGTCCCAGACAAGTCCCGTAGACTGGCCACGCTCGTAATGGCACGCAGCGCACGAGTACTCGCCCTGAAGACCCCAGCTGGAATCGTTAAACAGAAACTGACCGGCTCGGACCAACTCGCTCCTGTACGGAGAGTGCTTCACCCTGTAATGTACCTCAGGGATGGTCAGCGGCTCTCCACGCTCAGGTGGCGTCCACTCTGGCCCTGTCTGGATGGTCGCTACCACTGAGGCCTCACCCGCCGTTACTTCGCTAACCGCGGTGAAACCAACTACAGCAAGGGCAACCATCGCTAACAATATAGTCATCTTACGCATGCTCTTTTATCCTCCTTTCCCCAAAACCTTTATTAAAAGTTCCAGGGTAGATTTCAAAGGAGCCCTTTATAATGGAGTCCTAATAACTGATACGCTGTTCGAGAAATAATTACACACGTAACAGAACTTCCCGTCGGGAGAAAGCACCAACTGAGAAGGTCCAAGACCAACAGGCACCCTCTGCACCAGGTAGTGATTGACAAAGTCCAGATCATCTGTGTACCCGTCAAGCTGCTCCTGGGTGTTGCTGATCATAATCTCCCTGATCTTATCGAAGTCCAGGATGGTAACCCTGTGCATGCCGCGCACGGCGATGTAGAGGTACTTCCCCTGCGGACCGATAGCAAGACCATACGGTGTACCGTCGTAGTTGTTCAGCTCGTCCAGCGGGAGCTGGGCCAGCTTTCCACCACACTTTGTCTCAAGGACGGCCAGGTTGTTTGTAAACACCTCGCCGTTCTCAGCCTCACAAACGGGCAGCCAATTCTTCGGCTTCATGTACGTAACAGCAACGTACTGACCGTCGGGAGAGTAAACTATACCCCTGAGGTTGGCGCTGTGACGGATTCTTCTTGATTCAACGACCTTGTTTGCGGACAGGTCAATGAAATCGACAGCCCTGTTGATAGAGCCGGCGGTGTCACAGATTACAGCGCCCATGCTGCCGTCGGGAGAAATGGCAATGTCCCTTGGGCCATAACCGGAAGTTGCAATCGCACCTACCTTCTCGTTGCGGCTAGTGTCGATAATGTCAATTGACGCCCACAGATTGCCGGAGCAACACACATAGGCCTTGGAACCGTCCTTGCTGAGCTTTATGTTGCAAGGCCAGTCGCCGACGAGAATCTCCTTAGTCTCTTTCTTCGAAGCGACGTCAATCACGGAGACGCTGTCGGACTCGGCGTTACAAACGTAAAGCGTCTTGCCGTCAAGCGAAAATACTGCTGCCTCCGGCTGGTCATGCACAGCCACCTCACCCGTTACTTTTTTACCCTTTGCGTCTACAAACGTAACGCTATGACCCGACTGGTTTGATACCGCAAGGGTACTACCGTCAGGTGAAATAGCGATACTGAATGGTGAGGGGTGTTCTGTCTTTACGTGGGTTCCTTGGATATGTCCTGCGTTAGCAGTCTGTATGAAAATAAGCGCCAAGGAGAGCATAGCGGCACTTAGTAAACCGCCAAGAAACGACTTACTTTTCATTTAGAAAACCCTCCTCCTAATCTAAACAAAAAAATATAAACAGTACGTTACGTTGTGTGCGGGCAGGTTCCGGACTTTGTACACATTGTCTCCAGACTCTTTCCACACTCCGGGCAATTTCCGGCGGCCTCAATCTCTTCCTCGTAGGCGCCTTCTTTCAGCTTGAATCCAGTGCCCGGTTCAGAATGTTCATGCCCTTTCTCACACTTGAAAACAATCTTTGCGAAACTCTTGATGCTCTGGGTATCGTCGTCACCATCGAAGCATATCCCGGGTCGCGGGTAACACTTGCCACATTTTACGCAATGGAAACCTTGGCGTTGACAAGCCCATGTTTCAGACAAATTTGCATGTGGATTAGCTGTCTTCGCCTTGTGTTCCGCAGAATTCCACATGTATTCCTGGTTAGAGCAGTCTGAATACTCGCTGACTTCTTTGCACTCGTCACACCAGAATTTTTTGACAACCTTCTTCTTAGGGCAGGGCTTCCCCTTGGCTCCTGACTCCGCCTGCGCATACACAACCTGTGAAGTCACGAAACAGAAGGCTAGGAGCAATCCCAGGCCCAGTATAGCACACTTCTTCACTATAATTCCCCCCTTCTATTTACCCAATTGTCCCAGGCAGTTTTGGATTAGGCAAACAAATTATACTCGTATCAGATAAGAAATCAATACTTTTTTTTCCAGATTTTTCGTCCAATACTCCGACATACAACATATTGTCATAAACGCCGTCATAGCGTCTATCGCGGCATATATAGCACGTACGATTCACCCCTGCCGGTGTGCAATCGTTACGCCTGACTAGATGAGACTGAGAAGCAATGACGAAACCATTAAGGCGGTCAAAAATAGGCCCATAACCAGCAAAGGCACGGCAATTACCTTTGCCATAAAAGAGATGGCGGGGTTCGGCACTGTTTCTAACTGCTGGAGCTGATTGGCCTCTTTGAGCCTCTTGTAGTGCCTTGGCCTCTCGTGCAACATCTCCTCTTCACTGACCGCGCCCGTAAATATCGCCTCGTCAACAGGCAACTTCTCCGGAAGCAGATGAGTGTGAATGAAATGTATGGTAAATACGAAGGCCGCGGCAAGAATCGCCTCATACCTGTGGGCGATTAGCCCCACATCTATCGCCCAACCCGGCAGAAAGATGGAGAACGTGGTGGGGAACCATAACATTAAGCCCGTCAGGGCCATAACAAACGTACCCCACAGAAGTGAGAGGTATTCAAATTTCTCCCAGTATATCCACCTGTCAAAGGCGGGATGAGGCCCAAAACCCAACAGCCACTTGATGTCGGCGACGATGTCCTTGATATCCCTCGGCTGCATCATGATGGCGTCTGCGCCCCAGATGATGCTTGCGCCGGCGCCCTTCACCAGCACAAGATATGAGCAATAAGCAAAATGAATGAAGGTGCAGAAGAACGTTATTCCCGCGCAGATGCGGTGTATGTAACCGGCGGTAGGATATCCGCCCATGGCCTCATACAGCCATCGGGCCCAGGCCTGGTCCTGAAAGGCCAGCGGCATTCCGGTAAGCACCAACCCGAAGAAGCTGATGATAAGTAAAAAGTGAGTCACCCTGTGAAAGGGCGTGAATCTCTGGTAAAGTTTCTCGTTAGTGGCCATGACCACCCCCGCCCTTTCTTTCGTCTAAGATCATCCTGACCCACATCAGCAGCGCATGACCGCCGAACACGGAAAACGCCTGGACTATTATGCCGACGTAGAGTACGAACATAAGCGCGAGATACGACTGTGGATCGGCAAGTACGGCAAGAAGGCCCTTCTCCTTATACGTCTTATACGCCTCCGCATAGAAGGCGCTTGTCTTGTAGGCGGGATGCGCTATATGTTTTACGAAGTTCTCACCCGCACCTTCGTGACATTTGCCGCAGGTCTCTACCTTGTTGTCCGCTCCGATCTTTGATTCAGGGTCGTCCGACTTCAGTATGTCGTGTCCACCATGGCAGTCGAAGCAGTTCGGCACGTCCTGGTTGCAGACACCCAGCGACGAAAGCTGGCCGTGCAGGTTGGTGCAGTAGGTATAAAGGTAGTCTTCGTGGCATTTGCCGCATGTCTTGTTCACGTGGGCCCTGTGGAAGCCGGAGTCCGCCACCGGTGTCTCCCTGGCTGAATTCGGACCCATATGGCAATCCGTACACCTGGGAGGGATCTTGTCCTCGTCCTTCATGTGTTCTACGTGGGTGCTTTCGAGAAACTCTGCGGCGGGGTCGTCATGACAGAAGGTTACACAGTCGACGCGCTCCAGCAGCGCTAGATGCTCCCCGTAGACGCCATCGAGGTCCTGGTGGCAGTCGATGCACACGAAGCCTTCCTCGGAGCGGCCATGGGCGGAGTCCATAAAAGCAGCTTCATCCACCAGCATGTTCACGACGTTGACTTCGCCGGTCTCACGGTCTATGCGGGCCACCTTGCAGACCTCTTCCGGGTCGCCATGGCATTCCATGCAGTCAGCGACCTCCTGTGCCATTGTGAGGTTGCTGCAGCAGAGCGCAAGGACGAAAAAGAAAGCGGGCACAGACCATAAGCTACCCACAATGAGCCTATAGAAATACACCCGCTTTCTAAGATGCATCACGCACACCCTCCTCTAGATTCGTCCCACAAAAGTCTTTGGATGCTACGGCAAATAACAAAGGGCCATTTTGCCCTATTTCTTCTTTTTCTTTTTCTTCTTCTTCTTCTTGGCTTCCTTCTTTATCGGTGTGCTAAGGAACGGGTCCCTCTCAATATACCCCTTCCACTTCGCCTTGTCGCCACCGCTCATCTTCTTGATCACGCCGTCTATGGCATCAACGTCCCGGTGGTCATCCTTCTTGACGTACTCGTCGAAGTCCATGGCGATTAGCTTACCGTCTTCGTCCTTGTCGCACTTGGGACACTTGTCCGGGTCGTTGGGGTCCTCCCAGTGACACTCCAGACACTGGTCTCTTATCTTACCGGACGCGTTATTAATGCCGGCCACAACAAGCCCTTTGTCGTACTGCAGCTTGCGGGCCATCATCGGGTCTTTTTCCGCTAGTTCGTTAAAGGATTTTTTGCCCTTCTCTTTGAGCTTGTACTTCTTTGCCAGGTCTTTGTAGTTCTTGACGGCTTTGGGCAATTTGTTCTTTACGTCCGCGTATCCCTCGCCGGGGCCGTGACAGGCCTCACAGGTGACGTTCTTGAGATACTGAAGTTTCGGGTTCTTAAACTTCCCGCGGTAACCGGTGGCGTGGCACTTCAGACACTTGGGATCCTTCTTCTCCTCGTCGGTCTCCAGCCTCTTGAATGCCTTGGAGTGACCTATCTGTTTCCACTCCTCACCTTCCCACACCCCAGGTGACAGATGACACTTGCAACCCTTGTTGCCGGTGTATTTGTATTTTTGTTTTGCTGCTTCGACCGTAGAAGCGGTCGCGAGTACCAGAAACGTTCCCACCAATGCGGTCAAAAGGAATGGAGTAACTCTGCCGAACATGTATCC
>JAUVQR010000318.1 GCA_030598065.1 Planctomycetota bacterium
AATTCCTTCTTTATCAGCGGATAATCATACAGCGAGTGGTCACAGAACTTCAGGCTGTGGTAAATGGCCCCATCGATAGACTGCTCCTCTATCAACGCAAGGACGTTGTTTATCCTCTCAGAAACGTTCACCATCCTGGAGCAGGGAGACCTCTTCATGTATCTCTTTGCCAGAGACATGAACGGGTCGCCGTTTACCTCAACCTGAACGTCGTAGAACCTGGTACCGCTACAAAGGTCGTCGGCCACCACCCTGGCGCCGGCGTCTTCCACAATCTTCACTAGCTCCTCGTTCTCCAGGATGCCGCCCCAGATGAGAAGCCTGGGTGTGTCTCTGTTCGTTCCCTCTTGCGCTGGCGCCCGCTTTTCCATGATATGGCTCAGGTAGTCGCTAAACTTCTCAGGCGTGGCGTTGATGCCGTTCTTAAGGAGAGTAAATATCTCATAACCCGAGTAACCGGACGCTCCGCTGCGCTGCTTCTGCAGGAACTGCATTACCTTCTCACGCATCCCGTTATAGCGGCTTATACTCTCGTTAATCTCTTCGTGGGTTATGCGCCGTTTGGTGTGGGCCTCCAGCTTTTCCTTAAAATCTTTTATCAGCTTGGCAAAGTACTCGACCGCGGCATCGTCATTGGTCTTGGGCATATCCAGCATGTGACTAAATTTTCCGGCGCCGTCGGTCGCACGCCAGACGTCGTAGAGCCTTCTCGTCCCGTCACAGGAATTTACAAAGACCATGCCCTCCAGGTCGTCCAGGGAGCCTGAGAGTTTTTCCTCCATTACCCCCTTGATATAGGAGCACAGGTTGGCGCAGAGGTATTCTTCGGCCGTCCCGTCGCACTTATCAAGACCTTTTACGCGCACCGGGCGAAACCCTGCCGCACGGATTAGTTCGACCGGGGTGTACGTGCACATATAGCCTATCTTAGGGAGGTTGTCGTCTGTAAGGGATGCCTGAACATTGTGGATGCCCTTGCCGTTTTTGCTTTTGCCGTTCTGACCATTTCCTGCGCCGGACCCGGCTGTGACCGCCTTTGACGCCTCGGTGGAGGTTGTTGCGCCCACCCTCTTTTTCTTGATTGCGTCAAGGCCTATCAGCGCAGCGCCGACCGCCCCTATTATCTGTGGCTCCTCTGTCCTGCGAAGCCTCGTGCCTATGAGTTTCTCGAGCTCCTTGACCATGCCCACATTCTTCGCCACGCCCCCGCTCATCACCACCTGCTCCACCACGCCGACCCGCCTGGCCTGTGCGGCGATTCTCTTCGATATGGCCATATGAAGCGCACGGCATATGTCCGGGACCTTGTTGTCGGCGCCGATGAGAGATACCACCTCCGACTCGGCAAATACCGTGCAAAGGCTGCTTATCGCCAGCTTTCCACTGCCCTCCAGCGACAGCGGCCCCATCTCGTCAAGGTCTATCTCCAGCGTCCTCGCCATTACCTCAAGAAACCTGCCCGTCCCGGCGGCGCATTTGTCGTTCATCACAAAATCAAGGACGTTGCCGTTGGTGTCAACCTTAATGACCTTTGAGTCCTGCCCGCCTATGTCTATAACCGTCCTGGCATTGGGAAAGAAGAAGTGGGCCCCCTTCCCGTGGCAGGTTATCTCGGTCACCACCTCGTTCGCGAAGGGCACACGAACCCTTCCGTAGCCCGTGGCAACCACGTAATCAATTTCTTTCTCCGAAAACCCGGTGGTGGAGAGGATGCTGGCCCATATCTTGTCTGCAGCCTTCTTGCTGCTCGCCCCCGTGGCAATGACCTCAGAGGCGACGATCTCTCTGTTCCCGTTCAACAGGACGGCATCCGTGGACAGGGAACCGATGTCTATACCAAGGCTGAGCATATACAGATTCTCCCTCTCAAAAACGCACCTTCTCCTCAAAACTACGCAGAAAAATCGGTGGGAATCTCCTATCGGAGTCGATTATGAAAAGA
>JAUVQR010000240.1 GCA_030598065.1 Planctomycetota bacterium
ATGTGCGTCTGTTCATACTCTTCCGGCCGCCTCACGTCAAGAACGACGTCAAAATGACCTTTTACTATCCCCTCCGCGGCCTCGTCGGCTGTGACTTCCTGCACCTTCCCCATGTTACTTGCAGGCGGCTGCGCGCCGGGTGAGTCCGCCTCGTCTGCAAGGACGGGCAATACGCCAGAAACAAGCAAGTTGAACATTAGAGCTACCAAACAATACGCAACCGGACTCTTGAACATCATCTTATTCCTCTCTCTTCAATACACAGATATACCTTGCCGCCTCTTACCACAATCCCCCAGGATGTGCCGGTTCAAAAGGGCTGTCCGTATGTCCTGCATAAGTCCATCCATCCTTCTTGCTCCGCAGGACATACGCCCAACACCTCGCCATTTCCCCGATACCCTGTTACCCGTACTGGTCGGGGCGGGCAGATTTGAACTGCCGACCTCCTGCTCCCAAGGCAGGCGCGCTAACCAGGCTGCGCTACGCCCCGTGATAAAACCCGTAAGTAATTGATTATAGGACACTAGACGCCCCGTTTTCAAGGTTTTTCAAATAAGAGGGCATCTCTCCCCTTCCCGGCGATTATGATGCGCCGGGGACAGCCGGTAGTTTTATCCGGTAATTGGGGTTTTTCTTGCCACAACCGTGCCCTTCTTCAAACGTGTTACTCTCTTACCAGTTAAGAACCAACCGTCCTTCATGTCTACTCTACCGGAAAAGATTTTTCTTGATATTTTTTACCAAGAGGCTAACATTTTGCGCAGCGGCTGCCTGCTCTGCTTGTCCAGTAATTGCCTATTTTCTTTTATACAAGTCTTTTGCCTAAAACGTGTCAATCATTGGAGGAGGGGGGAAAACATGAGCAAGTCTCGATTATTACTTATCCTACCTGTTGCCCTGGCCACGCTGGCAGTCTCTTCGGGGGTTAGTTGGGGCTCTGAAGGGGGAGAAGGCGCCTCTCTAGCGTCGGTTGTAGAGGTGCAGAAGTACAACCGCAGCATACACGTAATGGCCATGCTGCTGGTAGGTTTCGGATTTTTGATGGTCTTTGTGAGGAGGTACGGACTCTCCACGGTAACTGCTACATACCTGGTGGTAAGCGCCGCGATACCTCTTTACATAGTGATAAACTCTCTGGGGCTGCTGGGTGAACCCAAGCCGGAGATAGATAAATTTCTGCTGGCGGAGTTTGCGGCGGCCAGTCTGTTGATATGTATCGGCGCGCCGCTGGGCAGGCTGAAGATGCCCCAGTATCTTCTTCTGGCCGTGTTGTTTATACCGTTTTATATGATTAACGAGTGGATATTGCTCGAGGGCGGCCTCGGGTTGATACCGCACGGCGGCTTTATGGACACCGGCGGTTCGATACTGATTCACGCCTTTGGCGCCCTGTTCGGGCTGGGTGTCGTCATGACCATGACCAGTGAGCAGGAATTTGGGACCCCCATAGAGTCCGACGCCACAAGCGACCAGTTTTCCATGCTGGGGAGTATGGTGCTGTGGCTGTTCTGGCCGAGCTTCTGCGCAGGTCTTGTGGCCCCCGAATTGGTGCCGTATACGGCCGTCAACGTCGTACTATCGCTCTGTGGAGCTACCATAGTGACATATTTCGCCTCGGTTCAGCTTAGGGGCAAGATAGCCATCGCCGACGTGGCTAACGCGGCGCTGGCAGGCGGTGTGGCAATCGGCGCCACCTGTGACCATGCCTCCCACCCGAGCGCCTTTGTTATCGGCATAATGGCTGGCGCGCTGTCCACCTACGGCTTTGCCGTAATCCAGCCGAAACTCCAGGGGATGGTCAAGGGCATAGACACCTGCGGCGTTACCAATCTGCACGGGTGGCCCGGCCTGATGGGCGGTTTCGTGGCTGTATTTATCATCGACGGCGTTAGTATGAGCGCCCAGGTCACGGGCATTATCATCACGGTCATAATCGCACTAGCTGCCGGCTACGTTACCGGCAAGGTGCTGGTCGGGTTTGGCAGAAAGGAAAAGCCGTATGAAGATGCCGAGGAGTTTCTGGAATAATAGGCGATGTCGTGCCACCGGGGTCCTCCCGGCGGTTACTTAGAGGAGAGCCTGTTATAGGTTTATCAGTGGAGGCGTGGCAGCGTAATCCGTTGCCACGCCTTTTATTTTGCCGGAATTTAGTTCGTCTTATTTTGTCCCATTTTGTATACTGTTGGATGTGTGTTCAGCCCGCTTTTTACCCGCCAGAGACCTGTCGTAAGCATAATTGATAATCCGACACCGAGGAGAATAGAATGGCACAGGCAAAGGACGGCGATACAGTTAGGATCCACTACACTGGTAGACTGGACGACGGGGAGGTATTTGACTCTTCCGCCGGACGTGAACCCCTGCAATTTACGCTGGGCGCGGGCCAGGTCATCCCGGGTTTTGAGCAAGGCGCGTTGGGGATGAATCCGGGCGAAGCGAAAACAATCAATATACCGGCGGACAAGGCGTATGGCCCGCACCGCAAGGAAATGGTAATGAAGGTAGACCGTAAGGAGTTTCCGGAGGATTCTGAGTTAAAGATCGGTATGCAGTTACGGATGCCACAAGAAGACGGCCGGGCGATTCCGGCCAAAGTGACCGACATTTCCGAATCGAACGTTACGCTAGATGCCAACCATTCCTTGGCCGGCAAAGACCTGACCTTTGATATTGAGCTCGTAGAGATTGTTTGATAGTTTCGTTTATGAAGAATATTGGGTCGTGGTCGAATATAGCCCATTTCCTGCACTCAACTGTGCCACAGGTGTAGGATTGACTGGAAATGGTAAATCTGGTAAGACGTTATTTAGTGGGAAGATACAAAGGTGCGCCGGTAGCTCAGCTGGATAGAGC
>JAUVQR010000096.1 GCA_030598065.1 Planctomycetota bacterium
CAAGGGCCGCCAGCAGGAGGACATAGAATGACGTCCAGCACGGAGAGACGATGCGCGCGACAACGTGGTCGTAGACCGGGGGGCCGCTGCCGTTATGCAGCGTAACGAAGTGAACGATAACGCCGGCGCTGAGAAACAGACCGGTAACACGTTGTAACAACCAGGGCCATAGACTTGAACTGCCCGTCATCTCCCGCTCCTACTTTATTATCCCGTTCACCTCTGCGCACTCGGCCCTCACCCCCTCGGCCGAGTTCTGTAACGCCTTGTTCTCTTCATCGGTAAGGTGCAGCTCGATGATACCCTCAACGCCTTTCGAGCCCAACTTTGCAGGAACGCCTATAAATATGTCGTTCAGTCCGTACTCTCCCTGGCATAAAACGGTGGAAGGCAGTATCTTTTTCTTGTCCCTGAGTATGGCCACCACCATCTCCGTTATCGCGGCCGACGGGGCGACATACGCGCTGCCGGTCTTAAGGAGGTTTACTATCTCCGCGCCGCCGCCAATCGTCCGCTTGGTCAGCGCGTCTATCGTGTCCTTGGGGAGAAGCTCCGTTATCGGAACGCCCGCTACAGTAGTATATCTTGCCAGAGGCAACGGGCTGCTGTGTCCGCCTATCAGTGTGGCCTGCACGTTCTCAACCGAGACCTTCAGCTCCCTGGCGACGAACGTGGCAAACCTGGCGGTGTCCAGGACGCCCGCCATGCCGATAACCCTCTCCTTCGGAAATCCGCACGTCTTGTATGCGGTGTACACCATGGCGTCAAGGGGGTTGCTTACCACCAGAAGTATCGTATCCGGCGATCGCTCCACCAGGTCTTTTACGACCGACTTGATAACCTTGGCGTTATTCTCAAGGAGGTCAGACCTTGCCATACCCGGTTTTCTGGCCCTGCCCGCGGTGATGACGCAAATCGCAGAGCCCCCGGTCTCGTCGTAAGAATTTGTTCCTGTAAGATCCCCGTCGTAGCCGTATATTGGACCTGCCTCAAGCACGTCCAGCGACTTCCCCTGGGGCATACCCTCGGCCACGTCTACCAGGACGATGTCACCGACCTCCTTCTCGGCAAGCCTCTGGGCGGTTGTACCCCCCACGTTGCCCGCCCCGACTATCGTTATCTTCGTTCTCACTGTGCGCCTTCCATCTTCCCCGCCTGATAGTTCAACAGTCCGCCGGCAAGCACTATCTGGGCCTCCCTTTCGGTAAACCTGTGTTCCACGCCGATTTCTTTACCCTTTGTAACGTTCAAGACGGTTACCGGTCTGTCTTCAGAGAGCGCCGTTCTTGCGTCTTGAAGCCTTAATAGGTCTCCGGTGTCAAGAGAATCGTATCCAGATTCGCCGACAAAGACAAGTGGCAAAATCCCTGTATTAATCAGGTTAGTCCTGTGTATCCTTGCGAAGGACTTCGCTATGACCGCCTTTATGCCCAGATGCATGGGGGCCAGCGCCGCGTGCTCCCTGCTGGAACCCTGACCGTAATTGCCACCGCCCACAATAAAGCCGCCTTTCTTCTCTTCAGCCCTGACGGCAAAGTCCTTGTCCACGTGCATGAAGGTAAACTTGGAGATGGCGGGTATGTTGGAGCGGAATTTCAGTATCTGGTTCCCCGCGGGAAGGATGTGGTCGGTGCTTATGTTATCCCCCAGCTTCAGAAGCACCTCGCCCTCTATTGAGTCGGCAAGGGGCCCTCTCTTCGGAAGTTCCTTTATGTTCGGCCCCCTTATCACCTCAACCTTATCGGGGTCTTTTGCCGGAGGCACTATAAACGCGTCGTTTATTTTTATCTTACCCAGCCCGTGAGATTTGACGGGTTTGCCCAGTTCCCTTGGGTCGCATATAATGCCTGTCAGAGCGGTGGCGGCGGCCGTCTCAACACTCGATAGAAACACGTCGGCCTCCGTCGTACCGCAGCGTCCACGGAAATTCCTGTTAAACGTCCTGAGCGATATTCCGCCCGAGCTCGGGACCTGGCCCATACCTATGCACGGACCGCAGGCGGGCTCAAGCACCCTTGCCCCCGCCTCTATCAGGTCCTCCAGGGCGCCGTTCCTGCCTATAAGCTCCAGTACCTGCCGGGAGCCGGGGCTTATCGTAAGGGTCAGATCTGGCGGAACCTTCTTTCCCTTTAACACGGTGGCGAGCATCATCAGGTCGCGGTACGAAGAGTTGGTGCAACTTCCAACACAGACCTGGTTTACCTTAGTACCGGCAACCTCCTTCACCGTACATACGTTGTCAGGGCTGCTGGGTCTCGCAATCATCGGCTCAAGACTGCTGAGGTCAAGTTCTATCACCTCGTCGTAGCTCGCGTCCTCGTCAGGACCGATTTCCACCCAGTCCTTCCCTCTCTTCTGGTGCTTCATACAGTTGCGGACGATTTCATCGCTTGGGAAGATGGACGTTGTAGCCCCCAGCTCCGCGCCCATATTCGTTATGGTCGAACGCTCCGGCACCTGGAACCGCTTTATCCCCGGTCCGCCGTACTCAAATATCTTGCCCGTACCTCCCTTGACGCTCAGCATCTGAAGCAGCTTGAGTATAACGTCCTTGGCCGCCACCCAGGGACCCGGCTCCCCGGTCAGCCTGACAAGGACCACCCTGGGCATTATCATAAAAAAGGGCGCTCCGGCCATTGCCATTGCCACGTCAAGCCCCCCGGCCCCGATGGCAATCATCCCCATGCCGCCGCACGTGGGGGTATGGCTGTCCGAACCAAGCATAATCTGCCCGGGGACGGCAAACCGTTCACGGTGCACCTGGTGGCAGATGCCGTTTCCCGGCTTGGAATAGTAAATCCCGTACCTGGCGGCTATGGTCTGCAGATACAAATGGTCGTCCGTGTTCTCTACGCTGGTCTGGAGCGTATTGTGGTCGACGTAGCTCACCGACAATTTGGTGCGAACCCTCGGCACACCCATCGCCTCAAACTGCAGGTAGGCCATGGTGCCGGTAGCGTCCTGAGTCAGTGTCTGGTCTACGGACACCGCTATCTCCGTGCCGGGCTTCAGTTCTCCCGACACGAGATGCGCCTTCAATATTTTTTGTACCAGATTCATGGCCATGGAACACGCTCTTACGTAATTAAAAAACCCCACCTTAATTGCGTGGGGTTTTTTTAATCACCTCCGCGGTGATTCATTTCCGTAATAAAACAGATTTTCTCTAGATTACAAACCCCTTAAAGCCGTTCGGGCACGACGTTAATCTTTTCGAAGTTGTGGCTCTTCTCCGGACCATGGCACTCCTGACAGGCGGGTTTGTGTCCTATCCTATCCGTCCACCTGGTCAACATCTTGCCATGTGACGAGTCCGGCGACAGGTCGAGCTCGGAATGGTCGGGAAACGCGCCTCCCGTGTGACACTTTTCACAGGCGGTGGACCTCGATGCCTGCTCCTTTGAGAACACGTGTCCCATGTGACATGAGCCACAGTCCTCACCGGCCTCGTCCCACGGACGTATTATGCTGAAGCGGTGACAATCCTTACATAGAGACATGCTTAACTGCTTTGTCCCTATCTCCTCTCCAGCCACCTTCACCACGACACGGCCCTGCATGTGCTTGGTGTGCTTAAACTCATTATATTCCTTTTCATGGCAACCGGAACAACTGCTGGCCGGTACGTGCCCTGCTCTCTCCTTAATTACACTGTGGTCGTTGCCGTGACACCCGTCACAGGTCACGCCCTTCTTGGCGTGTTTGCCCATGGTCCACTCCTTAACGACCTCAGGGGTGGTGTTCTTGTGGCAGCCGAGGCATTCCACGTCTTTATACGTGCCTATCGGCTCTATCTTGGCCTCGGGGTGCGTCTTCTTCATCTCGGTGTACGCCTTGAACATGTCTCCCGGCATATGCGGGTGAACCAGTCCGGCGTGACACTCGATGCACATGACCCCCTTGAGGACGCCATCAGATATCTTGCGCATACTGGTCGCAACGGCCGGCAGGTGGGTGTCATCCTTCGTGTACCCTTCGTTGTGGCACCTTATGCAGTTGCTGTTTACGACCGGTATACTGTCTTCCGCAATCTCTATAATCCTGCCGTCGGAAAACGTCCCCTTTACGTGTTCGATTGTGTCGTGGGTACCGTCACTAAGCTTCGCGTGCAGAAAACCCTTCAGGCCGGCCCCCACGTGACACTCATGGCAGTTATGCACGTGTTCGTTATGGTGTTTTGATTCCATAAAGGAGGTGTAATGGATGTCCATCTCGTGGCACAACTGGCCGCAGAAGGCGACGGTCTCCGAGTAGTGGTACATCTGCAGATTGCCGATGCCGAATACCGCCAGGAAGACGATGAGGCCAATACCTGCCGTTCTCTTGTTCTGCGTCACCCACTCAATGGCCTTCGTGGACCAGCATCCACACTTCTCGTCTTCCGACATACCATCCCTCCTCTTTGATGTACATGTACGGTGGTCTTTAACTTCGATAAGCTTTGAGAGAGGAGGATTTTACCACAACGGCCCGACAGGTTTCAAGTGTTTTTAGTATGTTGATTTCCGGCCCCTTTCTGGTAAGATTGCTTATTTCCACGCCGTGTTATATAGCTAAGTGTAGCTTCACATTAGAGCTGTTGGAGGTGCAAGGGTATGAGGTTCCAGTTGTATCTGCTTCTTATTGTAACCATTAGTATCTACACAACTTCAGTCTGGTCTGCTGACGATGCCATAACGTCAAAAAGATGCCCGGAGTGTGGCGAGATATACAAGTATGACATAGGGTTCTGCGGAAAAGACGGTTCTGAGCTGGTAGACGTCGAGGAGGGGGGCGTATGCCCCAAATGCGGTCAGAAAGGCGCCCCTGGCGAGGTTTTCTGCCGGAATGACGGCACCAAGCTTGAGTCCACGTCACCGGGGGAAACGGCGACCGCCGCCCCAACTGAACTGACCCAGGAACAACGCGACGAGCTGGTCAAGACACAACTGGAGAAGGCAGACCAACTTAGAGAAAACGCATATTTCGCGGACGCCCTGGACGAATACTTGAAGATATTAGATTTGGACCCATCGAACCCCTCCCTCCACTATAAGATTGGCGGGGTGTACTGGCAGTTGGGTAACAAGAAGGTGGCCCTGAGGCATCTGGACAAATGTCTCAACCTGATACCTTACGAGAATACCGCGGCAAGGGAACGGATAGAACGCTACGTAGCCTCGCTGGAAGGGGCGGAAATCGGCCTGAAGCCACGCGAAAAGAAACAGAGGGAAGAGGGCAAAGGGAAACGCAGGGCCGAGATGATGAAGAAGGGGCTTGAGGAAAACAGAGAAAAATGGGCCGAGATGGTCGTTATTCCGGCGGGCAGTTTTCTGATGGGAAGCAAATACATGGAAGAGATGAGCCAGAACGCCCGTCTGGAGGAAACGCCGCAGAGGGAGGTCTACCTGAATGCCTTCTACATAGACAAGTACGAGCTTACGAATGCCGAGTACTGGGAGTTCTTGCAGCATATTCGTGAGACGAGAGACCACAGTAAATGTTATCCGGGTGAACCAAAGAACAAGGACCACACCCCCGAAAAGTGGTACGAAGACAGGTACTACGACAATCCGGGTTTCCCTGTAACAAGGATAGACTGGTATGACGCCTACGCCTATGCCGCGTGGGCCAAAAAACGGCTCCCAACCGAGGCGGAATGGGAAAAGGCGGCAAGGGGTACGGACGGAAGGCGGTTCCCATGGGGTGACGTCTTCAGCGCCACACGTGTCAACTGGGGGGCAACCGGGTCTCTAAACGTCGGCAGCTACGATGAGGGCAAGAGCGTCTTCGGCTGCCACGATATGGCCGGTGGGACTATGGAGTGGTGCAACGACTGGTTTGACCGTTACTACTACAAGAGAGGCCCAGCGTCAAACCCAAAGGGACCGGAAAAGTCCACAGGGGTTAGGTCTATGCGAGGCGGCTCTCTCTTTGCCAATTCGGCATATCTCCTTCGATGCACGAAGAGGTCCCTTGGCAAACCGGACGAGAGGAACAAGGCGGTCGGGTTTCGCTGTGTCGCGGATACCGACTAATCAAGGGGCAGGCCCTTTTTGCCTTTACCTCACGTATGCGCGCGGGTCAGGCAATAGCTGCTGCTCCTCCACAACCTTGCGTGCGACTCCTGTGGCGTCGCCCTGCGTCGCCTTGGCCTTGTCATACTGTACCATGTAGCTCTCGGACTCAGGCCTCATGCCCCATTC
>JAUVQR010000152.1 GCA_030598065.1 Planctomycetota bacterium
CATAGGGCCTGTATAGAATTTCTTCAATAAAAAGACATTAATCATTTTGGGGTTTTGGGAAGAGTTAACTCTGGCAGTTAACAGGCCTTGCCAGCATTTTTTTGATATCTCGCCTTCTTTAGAGAGGTTTCAGGTTTTTCGACAATATACGTAAAGTATTGTCTGACATGTAGCTAGGGCAGATAGCGAGGTCTTCAGAAAGATAGTTTTTGGGGTACCGTTAACTCGTTTATGAGGAGAGGGCGAAGCTCCTCAGTATGGGGCTATGAAACGGTCTAACCCTGGTGTTTTTGTTCTCTCCCCTGCGTCCAAGCCGGTTTTGTGCCTAACGCCTGAACCCCCCCAATGTGTTCCAGATGAAATTGAGTCTCTTTTGTATTGCTTGAAGGGGGGTGAAGGTCCATTCTTGGTATTGATTTAAGATTGGCTCTCATTGTAGCCATCTCCTGCATAATTTTCATACCTATCGGGTACTTCCTGTGCTTTTTCATACTCGGCAAGAGGAGGCGAGAGCATGAAAAAGAGTCTAAACATGCGCTGGATGCGGCGCATGCCGAGGCTGAGAGGATAAAGAGAGAGGCCGCCCTTGTCCTGAAAGACGAACTCCTCAAACGAAAAGAGGAGATTGAAGGGGAGAGCCGCGAGACCAGACACGAGCTGAGGCAGCTCGAGAAGAGGCTATCCAAGCGCGAAGACAATCTGGATGGAAAGCTGGAACTCCTTGCGAAGAAAGAGCGTTCCATGGAAGGGCTTCAGGCGAATCTGGCCTCGAAGCAGAAAGACGTAGAAGGCCTGGAGGCCAGGTTGAGGGAGACCATCGAAGAGGAGAAAAAGGCGCTGCTCCGGGTCTCAGGATACACGAAAGAAGAGGCTGAGAAGATACTCCTTGACCGGCTAAGCAAAGATCTTGAAGAGGAATGCGCCAGGAGAATAGCCACTTCCCTGAACAAGGTAAAGGAAACAGCCAACGAACAGGCAGCCAAGGTTATCTGCGAAACCATCCAGAGATGTGCAGCAAACCACACGGTTGAAAATATCGTAAGCACTGTGGAGCTGCCCAATGAGGATATGAAGGGCCGTATAATAGGAAGAGAGGGCAGAAACATACGCGCCTTTGAAAAGGCCACCGGCATAGACGTAATAGTAGACGATACCCCGGGGGTTATTGTGCTCTCCGGCTTCGACGGTATAAGGCGTGAAGTCGCCAGGCTTACGATGGAGAAGCTTATCTCCGACGGACGTATCCACCCGGCGCGTGTTGAAGAAATAGCCAAGCAAACCAAGAAGGAGATGGCTGAAACAATAAAAGAGATCGGTAAACGCGTGTGTTTTGACATGGGATTTCACAATATGCATCCGGAGCTGATTCAGCTTATCGGACGTCTCAGATACAGAACCAGCTACGGCCAGAACCAGCTCAACCACTCGGTAGAGGTTGCGGAACTCTGCGCTATCATCGCCGGGGAGCTGAAAATGGACGTGAAGACAGCCCGACGATGCGGGCTACTCCACGATATAGGAAAGGCGACCGGGAGTGACACGGAAGGTGGTCATGCAGCGGTCGGAGCGGAACTTGCAAAGAGATATGAAGAGAAACCGGAGGTTATTAACGCCATCGCCGCCCACCATGAGGAGGTACCCTCCAGAACCGCCTTTGCGCCGCTGGTAAGCGCCGCCGACGCGATATCGGCAAGCAGGCCGGGCGCCAGACGTGAATCGCTTGAAAAATACATAAAACGACTGGAGAAACTTGAAGATATTGCCACAAGGTTTGACGGCGTGAGAAGCGCCTATGCCATCCAGGCCGGTCGCGAGATAAGGGTCATCGTCGACCCTGCGGATGTGGACGACAACCTGGCCACCAAGATTTGCTACGACATAGCGCGGGGCATCGAGGGGGAGCTTGAATACCCCGGTGAGGTGGTTGTAACGGTCATCCGGGAGATACGGTCTATTGGACACGCCAAGTAGCACCTTGACCAAAGAAAGCAAATGATTGCCGCGCAGTTCACCACACCCATGACGTACCCGCCTGTAGCCCGATAGTGGACATCGCAGAAACACAGCCATCTTGCACTGTAACAGTCCGGGCTTGCCTCGAGTCAGCCGTTACATCCGAAAAGGATTGAAGAGAAAATGATAGCCGCAGGCGACATAATAAAATTCCTGAAGAAACGGCGCTACGCTCCCATGAATGCCGAGGAGTTGGCCCGGCATCTCAACGTACCGGAAGAAGAGGCCAAGGGTTTTCGCCGCCTGCTCCGGAATCTGGAGCTTCAAGGAGAAATCGTCCAGATAAAACAGAAGCAGTACGCAATACCCTCAAAGGTCAACCTGATGGTAGGCCGGTTTACGTGCAATCCCAGGGGCTTCGGCTTCGTGGTACCGGTAAAGGACGCCTGTCCGGACGTATATGTTGGAGAAGAAGAGATGGGCGAGGCCATGCACGGAGACACGGTGGTGGTGCGGCTGCCCAAGGCTACGGCAGCCTGGAAATCCAGACGTGGACGTGGGGGCAGGGGGGACAGGAAACACAAGAGGCCCGGTTCAGGCCAGATAGTAAACGTCCTTGACCACGTCAATGAGACGGTTATCGGTGCGTTCAACAGGACCAAACGGCTGGGCTACGTGGCGCCTGATAATCCGCGTCTGTTCAGAGACATATACGTGGTGGATGACGATTCGGAAGGCGCGAAGGTCGGGCAGAAGGTACTGGTCAAGGTCACGAAGTGGCCGTCCAGGCACCTGGCACCGGAGGGCGTTATCGCAGAAATCCTGGGCCAGGACGGCGACCCGGCTGTAGACGTGTTGTCTATCATCCATCAGTTCCAGCTGCCCAACAAATTCAGGCATGACATACGGGACGAGGCAAGTTCCATAGCCAAGGAAATCCCGCCGGCCGAGTCCCACCGCAGACTAAATCTCAAGAAAGAAAGGATAATCACCATAGACCCTGACGACGCCAGGGACTTTGACGATGCCGTGTCTATAGAGAAGGGCAGGGACGGCAACTGGCGGCTGGGTGTCCACGTCGCAGACGTTTCATACTACGTCCGGCCCGGCACCGAACTCGACGAGGAGGCGAGGAAGAGAGGCACCAGTGCGTATCTGCCGGGCCAGGTCATCCCCATGCTTCCCACCGCCCTTTCCGAAGGGGTCTGCAGCCTGATGGAAGGCCAGGACAGGCTGACCAAGAGTGTTCTGATGGAATACAGCGCTGACGGCAAGTTCCTGTCCTCAGAGATACGACACTCTATCATAAACGTCAAGAAAAGGTTTACCTATAAAGAATCCGGCCTCATTCTCAGCGGCGACCGGACGGCAGCGGCGTCTGTCACCGAAGACCTGAGGAAGATGCATATCCTGATGGCCGAGCTTGCCCGTCTGCTGACGTCCAAGCGGTTGGAGCGGGGGGCTCTTGAACTGAACCTGCCGGAGGTCTCATTGAGGCTGGACGACCGGGGCGGCGTGGTGGGCGTCGAGAAGGTGGAAAGAGACCAGTCCCACAAGATTATAGAAGAGTTTATGCTGGCCGCCAACGAAGCTGTCGCGCGGTTTATGCACCAGAAGAAGCTGCCATGCTTCTACAGAATCCACCAGGAGCCTGACCCCGAGGAGATACGGGATTTTATAGCCTTTGTAGAGGAGTTGGAAGGGGTCAAGATCAATACCTCCAGGAAAGGCGACCTTCAGAGATTCTTAAACTCCCTTCAGGGAAAGCCGGAGTCATACACGGTCAACCTCGCGTTGCTGAGGTCTTTGAAGCGAGCGGAATACTCCGGGGTATGGGGGCCTCATTTCGGTCTGGCCGCCGAGCATTACACGCACTTTACCTCGCCCATAAGGCGCTACCCCGACCTGATGGTACACAGGGTACTGGACGAGTATCTCACCGACCGACGCAGCCCCGATAAGATATGGGGCAGGTGGGAGGAAAACCTTGAGGCATGGTCGGACCACTGCTCCTTTACCGAGAGGAGGGCGGAAGAGGCCGAACGTGAGATAACGAAGCTGAAGCTGATACGCCACCTGGAAGGCAGGACCGAAGAGGTGATGGATGGCGTGATAACCGGGGTGGAGGAATTCGGGCTCTTCGTCCAGTTGAACGAGTTCCTGCTGGACGGCCTCATCCACATCCGTAACCTGGCCGACGACTTCTACAAACTGGACAGAAAGAGGTTGGCGCTGGTCGGCAGGCAGGGAAACGTATACCGTATCGGGAACAAGATAAAGGTCAAGATTGAGAGGATTGACATCATGAAGAGGGAAATCGACTTTGTCCGGGCCGGTTAGGGAGTAGCCCTGAGCCAGTTGGACAGATATCAGGAGGCCGCCAACTGCCGCGACAGGGCGATGGAGATGGACCTATTCCAGGCCCATGCCGGCTGCATTTTAACCTGTCTTTTATCTTATCCCTTATTTAAGGCCGTCCGCAATCTTCCTGGCACGCACAATCCTCTCCGTCGAGCTGGGGTGACTGCTGAAGATGCCGGCCTGCTGGCTCTGAGGCAGTTCCAGCGCAAAGCGTTCCCAGACGTTTATCCCGGCCGAAG
>JAUVQR010000256.1 GCA_030598065.1 Planctomycetota bacterium
AAGTGAATGAATCTGGATATGGATAGAGAAGAGTACGGTCTGGGCTGCGACACGTCACCGGCGTTTTGCATATTCTGGACCACGGTCATCTTTGTGGCCGCGTTGGTGGTGTATCTGTTACAAGGGGTGGCTGGTCAAATCTGAGGTCGTAGAATCATAGACCGAATGGGACTTATTTATCATGAAGAATAGGGTTATTATGCACATAGACATGGATGCGTTCTTCGCGTCCGTGGAGCAGCGGGTAGACCCGAGGCTGCTGGGCAGGCCCGTGGCCGTCACGGGTTCACAAAAGAGGACCGTAATCACCACCGCCTCCTACGAGGCCAGGGCCTTCGGCGTAAAGACGGGCATGACCAAGGGAGAGGCAAAGAGGCTCTGCCCGTGGCTTATCTTCGTACAGGCCAACAACCGCAGATATACGGACACCTGCACGCGCCTGGTTGAACTTTACAAGCACTACTCTCCCCTTGTAGAGGTCTATTCGGTGGATGAGGTCTTTATGGACGTAACCGGCATCGCGGGGCTCTCCAACGGGGCGATAAGCATGGCCACAGAGATAAGGCACCGGATAAAGGACGCCTTCGGCCTCACCTGCTCGATAGGCATGGCCCCCAACAAACTACTGGCGAAGCTTGCGAGCGATATGAAGAAGCCGGACGGGCTTGTGGTAATCCGTGACCACCGGGAGGCGGGAAAGATTCTTAAAGACCTGCCGGTCGGCGACATCGCCGGCATAGGCCCGCGGCTGGAAAAAAATCTCGGCGACATGGGAATAAAGACCTGCGGGGAACTGGCCGGGGTCCACGTAAGGACGCTTAAAAACAGGTTCGGCGTGGTGGGCGAGAAGCTCCACCTTATGGCCCGCGGCCTCGATGACAGCCCGGTCGTGCCGGTGTGGCAGGAGCCGGACGCGAAGTCGGTGGGCCACAGCATGACGCTGCCCAGGGACGTCTACAACCCCGAGACCCTTGAGCGCCACATCCTCCAGCTATCCGAGATGGTGGGCAGGAGGCTAAGGCGCGGGCAATACGCCGGCAGGACGGTCACCCTTACCATACGCTACCGGGACTTCCACACCTTCTCCAGGAGAAAGACCTTAACGGAGCACGTCAGCGACGGGTTTGAGATATGCCACCTGGCGGTGTCGATACTGAGATCCTTCCGGCTGAAGAAGGCGGTCAGGCTGGTGGGGGTAAGCGTCAGTAACCTGGCTGCGGTAGACCAGCTCCCTCTATTGAAGAAAGACCGGGTCAGGAGAGACCTTATCCGCGCACTGGATACCATAAACGACCGGTACGGCGAGTTCACCGTCGCCAGGGGCAGGCTGCTTGAACCCGTCAACGGAAACGGCCACAGCAACGGTAATGGCAACGGCTCCGGCAATGGCCACGGCGTCATCTCCCCCGCCTGGCGCCCGAACGGGGTGAAGAGGGTGGAGTTCTGAGACGGGTTCTTAAAAAAGATCGAAAAACTATCGTGTAAAAATGAGATTTTCCGCAAGACCCTCCATAACTGTCATTCTGAAGGAGCGTAGCGACCGAAGTCACGCCTGAGGCGGACTGAGAACTGTCATTGCGAGCCGAAGCCCTGAGCGTAGCGAAGGGGCAGCGAAGCAATCCCGTGTCTTTCCGTAAAAACGATTTACGAGATTGCTTCGTCGCTTTAGCTCCTCGCAATGACGGCCTTGTCCTGTATTTCCCAGAGGTCTCTATACACAGGAGATCCAAACACTACCAGAATCGCAAAAAACTGCTTGTAAACAGGCGGAGAACTGATAGTTCTTATAAAGGCGATAAGAATCTCTGGTCCCGGATTACCACACCGGCGTGCCGCATGCTTATTAGGGGGTTAGAATATGAAGATTTTTGGGAAAAGGGGTAATCTGTAGCCTTATTCATAGCAGGGTTTTTTCTGGTTCTTTCTTCTTTGGCTATATTTGAGGTTTCCAACACCAGCGCCCAGGTCCGCACCGTACAATCAAATTCAAGCGATAGATACGTATCATTATCCGACTTCCACAAATTGGTTCAGGCCGTTAAGCAAAACAATGATGAGGTAAAGAATAACACTCGACTATTACAACAGCTACAGAGGGATGTCAAGAAAATCAAGGACGACTTATATACCATGGCCAGAACGACAAGAGACAACAAAGAGCAGAGTAAAAGGTTCGACAAGAAGATAACCTTTGAGCTGGAGCCCCGAACAAACCGGCTTGAACAAGCCGTCAAGGAGCTGGCACGGCGCTTGCCGCGCTAGAAATATCAAATTGAATGATACGGCTCAACCGGGAACCTGTGGTCCCAAGTGTTTTCATCTATCCGGCGTCTCGCATCTATAATATCCCCAGCCCTTTTCGTTTTTCTTCTATCTTGAAGATGTTTTGTGCCACAGCCTGTTTGCGCTGAGCCCGTCAGTCATTGACCTGTACGGTAATATCGAAGCGTTTGACGACCGAGGCGTCTCCCTCCCACGCGCGCCAGTATTTCAACTTTATTGGTGAAGTACCCGCCGAAATCGCCTTAAACGTCAGCGTCCGCCAGCCACCGCTACCAATCCTCTCCGGGAATGACCGGGTATAAGAGGAATCCACCAGCTCCAGGGTTTTCTTGTCCACCTCGTCCACCGCTCAC
>JAUVQR010000296.1 GCA_030598065.1 Planctomycetota bacterium
CCCGGCGCGGGGGACCGTGGAGGAGAGATTGTGTCACACGGGACGCTGCCGGACGTCCTCAAACAAAACAGCTCCGTTACGGCAAGCTACCTGAGGCACGAACTGAAGATACGCCTTCCCGCCGGGCGCAGAGAGATAGACCCGAAGAACCTCATCGCGGTAAAAGGCGCCCGTGAAAACAACCTGAAATCGACCGATGTGGAGTTCCCCCTTGCCGTCTTTTGCTGCGTCACAGGGGTATCGGGGTCGGGCAAGAGTACCCTGGTCGACCAGATACTGCACAGGGCATTGAGCAGGGCAATCTACTGTAGCAATCTTAAACCCGGCGCGCACGACAGTATCACCGGGATTGGAAAGGTCGACAAGGTGATTGAGATAGACCAGTCGCCCATAGGCCGCACGCCCCGCTCAAACCCCGCCACTTACACCAAGGTCTTCAGCCATGTAAGGCAGGTCTTTGCGCAGATAAAGGAGGCAAAACTGAGGGGCTACGGCCCGGGGCGCTTTAGCTTCAACGTCAATACCGGCAGGTGCCAGGGCTGCAACGGACAGGGGACGAAGAGGCTGGAGATGCACTTCCTGCCTGACAGCTACGTTACCTGCGACCAGTGTAACGGCAGCAGATACAACAGGGAGACCCTGGAGATAGTTTATAAGGACAAGACAATAGCCGATGTGCTGGCCATGACGGTCAGCGAGGCCCACGAGTTCTTTAGAAACATCCCGAACATCGAGCGCACCCTTAGGACACTGAAGGACGTGGGGATGGGGTACATAACCCTGGGCCAGTCCTCAAACACGCTCTCGGGCGGAGAGGCGCAGAGGGCAAAGCTTTCCACGGAACTCTCCAAGTATCCTACGGGGCGGACCTTCTACATACTTGACGAGCCCACCGTGGGCCTCCACTTTGCAGACATAGAAAACTTGCTAAGAATTCTGAACCGCCTGGTCGACATGGGTAACACGGTGGTGGTGATAGAGCACCATATGGACGTGATTAAACAGGCGGACTACATTATAGACCTCGGCCCGGAGGGCGGAGACGGCGGGGGCGAGCTGGTGGCCGCGGGCACACCGGAGCAGGTGGCAAAGAACAGGAGGTCACGCACCGGCCGTGTCCTCAAGAAATACCTTGCATAGCCACTCAAACCCCGCTACATATTACTGTAGTGTATTCAGATATAATAAGGAGACCGAGATGGATTTCGACCTGGGTGATGACCTGCAGGCCGTCTGTTCACGGGTTGTAGAAGGCTGCAGACAGATACACTCACACCTTGACTACAGGGCGGCCAGGGGTGAGCTCAGGGACTATATAACGAATGAATTCCTTAGGAAATACGTGCCGGACGCCTTCGGCATAGAAAGCGGCTTTATAATAACGTCTGACGGCGAGTCCAGTCTCGAGCAGGACTTTATTATATATGACAAGACCAAGACTCCCCTGTTAGCCCGGCACGGGAACTCCCAGCTCCTGCCGGTTGAAGGCGTGTACATAACGGCGGAGGTCGGCTCGTCACTGACGTTTGACGACCTGGAAAGGTGCGCCGAAGACGTTCGGAGGATAAAGAAGCTGAAGAAGTCGGCCTATCTGAAACCCCCGACACCGGTCTACAGGATACGGGAGTTCAGGGAACTGAAGGACTTTTTTAACACCGTATCCTACCTCATCGTCTATGACTCTCCCCACACCCTCAAAGAACTGACAGAGAGGTTGATGGAGGTCAACGAGAGACTGGCCATACCGCCACAACACCAGATAGACGGCGTCTTTCTCATGAGAAGGGGGGTAATCCTTAATTACCGGGAGGTAGACCCCGGCGAGAAGATGCAGTTCATGGTTCTCGAAGACACAAACCACGCGTATGCCGATACGGAAGACGTACTGCCACTATTTTACCTGGCCATAATGAGCCGTCTGGGCAAGGTATGGATGCACGGGCTAGACCTGCGTGAATATATTAAGGTGCCGCTTGAGCCCAACGTGCTGAAGTATATTGAAAAAACCCCGGAACTCTTTCCGGAAGAAGACTCCCCTGGAGGCCCTACTGTGGAAGCCCCCGATGTGAAAATCCCCGACGTAGAAATCTCTGACGTAGAAGTCCCTGGCCCGGCGCTTGAAGCGAGGCGGGACGAAACGACCGGGGACGCCGGGAGATACCAGTTACCCTCATGAACGTTGAACGTGCAGGGGCAATTCACGA
>JAUVQR010000149.1 GCA_030598065.1 Planctomycetota bacterium
CGAACACCGCGTGCTGGCAAAGCACGGTCTGACGGCCCTGAGCAAGTCCGCGCATCCGGGTATCCTGGCGCTGAAGGACATCTCGAATCTGGCCGGTTCCGACGTCAGCTCCAGGCACGTTGGGTTCAGGATGGGGCCCAGGCTGAACGCGGCCGGGAGGCTCTGGACGGCAACGTTCAGCCTCGAACTGCTGACAACGCGACACGCGGATAAGGCGAAGAGACTGGCCTGGCAACTGGAGCAATATAACCGCGAGAGGCAGAAGATACAGGGCGAAATGCTGGACTCCAGCAAAGAGAAAATCAAGAATGAGATAGACCTTGATTCGACGCGCGTAATCGTCCTGGGTTGTGAGTCCTGGCACCCCGGTGTAGTCGGCATAGTCGCCTCACGTCTGGTGGACGAGTATCACAGGCCCGCCGTCATGATAGCCATACGCGAGGGTGTCGGACACGGTTCCGCCCGCTCGGTGCCCGGTTTCCACCTGCCTGCGGCGTTGGAGGCTTCCAGCGACAAACTGATATCTTTTGGTGGACATTCGCAGGCTGCAGGGCTTAAAATAAGGATGGAAGAGGTGGAAGACTTCAGGTCGTTGATAAATACATATGCCGCCATCGGCATGAAGGAGGCACATCTGCAGCCAGCTCTTCATACCGACGGACCTTTGCATCTTAAGGATATATCTCTCTCGCGGGTACGAGAACTGGAACTCCTTCTGCCGCACGGAGAGGGCAACCCCGAACCTGTCTTTATCGCAGAGGGGCTGCGGGCCGTAGGTCAACCCAGCAGGGTAGGTGGACCCTCAGGTAGACATTTAAGCCTGCATCTGCGTCAGGGCGACGTGGCGCTGAGGGGCATCGGTTTTTCAATGGGAGATCTGTTGACACAGGTAGAGCAGCATTCCGGACAGATTTCTATCGCCTTTACGCCTACGGTGTCAAAATGGAGAGGTGAGTCCGTAGAGCTTGAGATAAAAGACCTGCGGTTCGATTGAACTACGTGAAAGGGGGTGAGACAGATGGCTATCGCGCGAAAACTGAAAGAGTACCTGGACAAGAGCGAGGCGCCGTATAAGGTGTCCACGCATCAGGAGGTTTACACGGCCCAGGAAGTGGCCGCAACCCTGCATGTTCCTGGAAAGGACATCGTCAAGGTTGTGATAGTAAAGACCGAAGGTAAGTTCATCATGGCCGTATTGCCCGCCGACCACAAGGTAAACGTCGACAAGCTGCGCACGGTGCTGCGTGACCCTGAAGCAAGACTCGCAACGGAAGGAGAGTTCAAGGGCCTGTTCCCGGACTGTGACGTGGGCGCTATGCCTCCATTCGGTAATCTGTACGATGTAGGGGTATACGTAGACAAGTCTCTTGCCGAGGACGAGGAGATTGTTTTCCAGGCAGGCAGCCACGTTGAGACCGTGAAGATGAAGTACCGTGATTTCGACCGGCTGGTCGGACCGGAAGTGATTGATTTTGGAAAACACCTATAGGAGAATACCTTTATGGCGGAAAAGAAACGCCTGACGGATTACGCGACCTGCGGCGGCTGAGCGGGCAAGATCCCCATGGAGTGTATGGAGGGGATACTTGCAGGACTGCCTGAGTTCCCGAACGGCGACCTACTCGTTGGGCCCAAGACCTTTGATGACGCAGGGGTCTTTAAGGTAAACGATGATCTCGCGCTGGTGCAGACTCTGGACTTTTTTACGCCCATAGTGGATGATCCGTACGATTACGGACAGATTGCCGCGGCTAACGCGCTCAGTGACGTGTACGCCATGGGCGGGGCGCCTTTAACGGCCATGAATATCCTCACGTTTCCCACCGGAGATGTCGATTCGACGACCATCGCGGAGATACTGAGGGGTGGGGCGGACAAGGTGCACGAGGCCGGCGCTGTAATCGTGGGTGGCCACACGCTGCAGGACGCTGAGATAAAATACGGGCTCTCGGTTACCGGAAGCATCAAGCCTGACAGGATAATAAAGAATTCGGGCGTGAGACCGGGCGACGCGATGGTGCTGACAAAACCCCTGGGGGGAGGCCTTATAATTGCCGCCCTCAAGGCCGGTGAGGCAGAGGCGGGAGAGGTGGCTAAGATGGTTGAGGCGATGAAGACGCTCAACAAGGCCGCCTCTGAGGCTATGATCGAACTTGGGGTAAATGCCTGTACCGATATCACCGGGTTCGGATTTTTGGGCCATGCCTATGAGATGGCGATAACCAGCAAGGTGACTCTGTCCTTCTCGGCCGGAAGCATACCGTTTATGCAAGGCTCTCTCCGACATGCAAAGATGGGGCTGATGCCGGGCGCATCAGTGCTGAACAAGGGGCATCTCTCCGATAAAGTGAGAGTGGAAGGTGACGTCACGGAGGATTTTCTGGAGGTGCTGTTTGACTCCCAGACGTCCGGAGGTCTGCTGATAGCCCTACCGGCAGACAGGTCGGACGCGTTACTGGGCAAGCTTGAGGAAAAAGGTGTGCGGGACGCCGCCGTCGTCGGAGAAGCGCTTGAGGCGCTTGATGTCCCAATGATAGTAAAGCCATAACGCTACAGTGTCCGTAACGGCGTTGCTACGGTGACGCCGCACGTTTGCGAAGAATGACCACGGTGGAGTTGCGGTTTAATTGCGCTATGAGTGACCTTACCTGCCTGGACGTGGTTTTTGCCGGCCGCCATGACCCATGATCCATGATCGTAGAAGCGCAGCCTTTCAGCACTGAATAAGTCTTGCCCAGATATTCAAGTCCTTCGGAGAAAAGGCGTCTTTCCTGTCTGCCAAGGACGCATAATTGCCATGCGAAACAGATTCAACACACTAGCCGCCTTACTGACCGCAATATTAATACTAAGCTGCCCGGCGACCGAAACGGCGTGCGAACCCGGAAAAGGCCTGAACGGCAATAATAACGAGGGGTACGCGCAACAACGCACGCGGATGGTGGAGCGGCAGATAAAGGCCAGGGGTGTTAAAGACCCCCGTGTGCTGGAGGCAATGCAGTCCGTTCCCAGACATCTTTTCGTGCCCAAGAACCGCAGGTCACATAGTTATAGTGACGGGCCGCTGCCTATAGGCTCCGGACAGACCATCTCACAACCGTATATCGTGGCGTTAATGACGGAACTCCTTGACCTCGATGAAAGCGATACCGCGCTGGAGGTGGGTACCGGTTCCGGTTATCAGGCGGCAGTCCTTGCGGAAATTGTGCAAAAGGTATTTACTATAGAAATAAAAGAGGAACTGGGGTTACAGGCCGGAAGGAGATTGAAAGAGCTGGGCTATGGCAACGTAGATGTACACATAGGCGACGGTTATAAGGGGCTCCCGGACAAGGCACCCTTTGACGGTATCATCGTTACCGCAGCGGCTCTGGACGTCCCGGAACCACTGATCAGGCAATTAAGGCCCGGAGGCAGGCTGGTCATTCCTGTCGGCAGACCGTACAGCAGACAGGACCTCCTGCTTATAACAAAGGATGAAGACGAGGAGATAGAAAGTCGGACGATAATCCCCGTCATATTCGTGCCGTTGCTAAGGGATAACCACTAAGCTTCGCTTTAGACGCAAAATGGTATAAAATAGAAATACAAAGACACGACAGACTATGGCATTTTCTGAATAGATGAAAACGACATCCGAATTTTACAAATACGATGAAGTGCTTGTTAAATATTTTGTGCGTGACGATATCACTGTCGGTCGCCTGCCACCCGTACCCTGTGCACGAAGAACAACTCGCTACAGGCACAGACAAGACGGTGAGCTATATTGAGGTTGCGCCGTGGGAATCGATGGTCGGTGGCGCCGGCGATATAACTTATGTATATGTTAGACTGCTCGATCAGAGCAAAAATCCTGTACCTGACCACACTGTCAAGGCATCCATTGAGGAACCTTTCGTAGCAACCATAAATGAAGCGGCCGTTACGGATGCCGATGGCCTCGCGGTATTTACGGTCACCGGTGTGGGGATAAAAGACAAAACCAATATAACGTTTACCATTGACGGCATCTCTTACACACTGGACCTGTGGAATAGCTGGTACCATGCGTTTTCGGGTGGTGGCTATTGAGGTGCGTACTAATTTCTTTTAAGGAATCAAAGGCAATGAAGACAGATCTGAGACGCCTTATTAGATCAGCCATTGTAATCCTTTTGGCCGGGTTTGTGGCGTCTTGCGCTCAGTATAATATACCTCAGGATATAAGCGGCCCTGCATATATGGAGGTAAGCCCTCATATAATCGTAGCTAGCAGCGGGCAGGTCCATACCATCTGGGTTACAGTGCTAGACGACAAGCGCGAACCGCTTCAGGGAGTGCCGGTCTCCGCAAAAAGTGACACGCCTAACCGCGTGTTGGTGACGCCGGAGAACTCGCATACCGACAAAGAAGGTAAGGCCATTTTCACCGCGAAGGCGATCTCCTACGTCCCGGGTACGGCGCATATAGTTTTCACGGCAAGCGGGTTAAGCGTCGAGGTGGATACGGATTTTATTTATCAGTAGACGGCGTTGGGAGCACCACTACAGGTCTTATATTCGTCTTCATCCCAATGCTGATAATTGAAGTCCTCACCTTTCATAGTTCTAAGGCCCGTTATCCTGCCGTACATGAAATAATCATATTTCTTGTTGCCACGCTTGGAGATGTAAATGCCGTATTGAGTGCCTTTGCTGTCCTTCCCGTCGAAAAGC
>JAUVQR010000324.1 GCA_030598065.1 Planctomycetota bacterium
CATAGAATCATTTGGCAAACCAGTTGCAAAGTCGTTACCGACTGTCATGCGGTCATTTAAGTCTGGTGCTTCAAAACAGATCAACAAGGCGCGTAAAACACCTGGTTGTCCCCTTTTGCAGCGCAATTATTATGAACATGTTGTCCGAAATGAAGAGGATTTGAACGAAATCAGAGAATACATAATCACCAATCCCCTAAAATGGGCGGTGGACAGGGAAAATCCAAACAACTGTCTGTAACTATGGGGCACGGCATGCCGTGCCCCTACCGTTGGATGTAGCAAGGACGCCGTCTTATGGCGGGAAGCAACCCCCCTGAGACCCGGTCATGCGGGCGCACAAGATTTGACGGAGATGCTTTAGATTGGAACCAAAGACAAAAAACCTGGAGCTGATATGAATGCACCGAAGAAGATATACGTAATGCTGGCCTTCCATGCGCATAAGCCCATCAGGGGCTTTTACGATAAACTGGCAAAAGACCTTGGCGACCCTGAGCTCTCAGCAGTTGTCGCCGATGCCGACGACAGGGGAAAAGACGCCGCCGGCGCTGGCGTTGATGACGATAAGGCGAACGTGTACAAGGAACTCATCCGGTTCTCCGGCGCGATGGAGATACCGGTTGCGCTCAGCGTCACCAACGAGCTGCTGTTTCAGATAAGAGGGTCTATGCCGGAGACGTACGAGGCGCTAAAAGGCGCGTACAGGGGAAAGCGAATCTTTCCTATCTACACCTTCGCGCACAATACCCAGATGGTACTCATTCATCCCGACGAGATTATTAACGAAATAAAATTGAACAGGGAGTTTCTTCATTACGTACTGGGCGTGCCGCACCCGCAATTCCGGGGAGTCTTCCCTACGGACGGCTCGCTGGACTACGACAAATTGGCCGGCATAACGCAGGCCACCATGAAATTCATCGCGTTGCCCCGCCTTGACCCCTCGATTTCCAGGTTCAAGATAGAAGGCGAAGGCGATGTAAAAGCCTTTCCGTTCTGGATAAAACAAGAGCTGCTGGCCGTTCCGATAAACCCCGCCGTGTCGCAGCGCGTCATCCAGTCACTCATGCAGGGTAACCCCGACGTCGCGAGGTCGCACGGATACCCCCTGGGGGATTTTCCCGTTTTTGCGGATGAATTTGTGGGGAAGGAGAAGACGACCTTTCCCATAAAGAAGGAGAATATGGTCAGCGACTACACGGAGGTGCTGAAGGGGGCGGTGGACGAGTGTCCCGACGGGGGGCTGATACTCTACATGCAGGAGCTTGACCCGATGGGCCTGGGCGCGCAGGCGCTGGAAGTCCTGCGGGAATCCTGGAAGGCGGTGAGAGACGGCGGGGGAGTGGAGCTGAGGTTCGTCACCCCGGACGGATATCTTGCAGAAATAAAACCGCTGGAACGGTCCCTGCCCACGGTAACCTTCAACCAGGTCTCGCAGATGCCCGGGACCAGGGCCGTCTTGCAGGCTGACGGGCTGTACCCGCCGCGTGGCGTGGAAGATTACAGGGGCGTGAACGTTCCAAAGGAGCTGTACAGCAGGTGGCCGCTTATCTTCCGGCAGTCCGGGTGCTTCATGGTGGAGGCGGTTGAGGTGATATATGAGACGCTTGGCATACACTTCGACATAGCGACAACGGCCTCAAAGCTGGCGGACGAGGGCTATGACCTCAGCCGGTTTGAAAAATCCCTGCAGCTCGCGATTCATCTCAGGTTCATAAAAGGAGCGTACGACTGGGGCGCGGCGTATAATGAGCAGGGTCAGGGGGACGCGTACGTTCATTTGTTGTGTATATCCCAAAAA
>JAUVQR010000340.1 GCA_030598065.1 Planctomycetota bacterium
CAGCTGCGGCGGCTTCTTGCTGAACACAGGTCAGACGACTTCCAGTTGCCCGGCATACCATTTACCGGGGGCGCCGTCGGCTATTTATCATACGACCTCTGCCACTTCGTCGAACGCCTGCCGTCCACCACCGTAGACGACATAGGCTTCCCGGATATGTACTTCGGTTTCTATGATAAAATTCTGGTCTATGACCACCATGAAAACAAGTGCCTGCTGGTGGGAAGGGACGTAGACGTACAAGAAGACGGCGATTATCTCGCGGCGGCTCTCAAGAAAGGCACCGCGCCCACGGCAAACACCCGTCCTCCCGAAGGAGCCCACAAGGTGGAGATAAGGAGCAACTTTACAAGAGACGCCTACCTCGACGCAGTAAGGAGGACGAAGGAATACATCGCCCAGGGTGACGTCTATCAGGTAAACATATCGCAGAGGTTTGAGGCGGAGTTGACCGTACCGCCGCATGAACTGTACATGAGGCTAAGGGCCAGAAACCCCGCGCCATTCTCAGCATATATACAGTTTGACGACAAAGCGGTGGTAAGCTCGTCCCCGGAACGTTTCTTGCGCCTACAATTGGGCGGACCGGGCGGGCCGGGCGAGTCAGATAGAGTACAGACCCGGCCCATAAAGGGCACGCGGCCAAGGGGGAAGAATGCCGCAGCCGATACAGACCTGAGACAAGAACTCATGAACAGCCCGAAGGATAACGCAGAACTTACTATGATTGTTGACCTGGAGCGCAACGACATCGGCCGGGTGTGCAACTACGGCTCGGTCATGGTTACCTCCAAGAATTTCCTGGAGACCCATCCGACCGTGTTTCACCTGGTGGCCACCATCGAAGGCGAGCTGCACCCAAGATACGACGCAATCGACCTGCTCAGGGCCACCTTCCCCGGCGGCTCCATCACCGGCACCCCAAAGATACGCGCCATGGAGATAATCGACGAACTGGAGCCGACACGCCGCAACCTGTACACCGGCGCAATCGGCTACATCGGCTTTAACGGCAACATGGACCTCAACCTCGCCATCAGGACGTTTATGGTCAAGGGGTCAACTGCGTTCTTCCAGGCGGGCGGCGGCATCATCGCCGATTCAGACCCGGAACAGGAATACCAGGAAACCCTCGACAAGGCCAGGGCCTTGATGGAATCGGTCGCTTAGAGACAGGAAGCCCGCGATATGGTAACCAACACAGGCAAAGAGGAAAAACCCGCTCCATCACCATCAGAACCGGACAGCACGGCGCCCCTTTACGTCTACCTCAACGGCAACGTTGTGGTGGAGGAAGAGGCGGTGGTCTCGATTAGGGACAGGGGGTTTTTATACGGCGACGCCATATTTGAGACCCTGCGCTCCTATGACGGCAGGCCGTTCATGCTGAACGAACATCTCGAACGGCTGGCAGCCTCGGCCGACGCCCTGGGTTTTTCCACAAAACAGACGCTGCGGACACAAGAAGAACTGCGCGGGGCGGTCACGCGACTGCTTGAGTCGAACAAGCTAAGAGACGCCTACATAAGAATAACATTGTCCAGAGGCGCGGGGGGCCGGGGGCTTGTCCCCACCCCGGCGGAGACGCCCTGCCCGACGTTGATTATAGAAACC
>JAUVQR010000189.1 GCA_030598065.1 Planctomycetota bacterium
CGTCCCGCCGTATATCGCCATATGTATTGTGCTCAACACAGGTTATGGAAGTGTTAAGGGCTGTAAATAAAAAACACAAAAGGCGTTTGTGCCCCCTGTGGCGGGCGTAAAACGGTTTGACAGGGCAGACGCAAAACCTTAGACTTTAAAGTGAAAGCTGTTAATACAAGAAGGGCTTATGTGTGGACAAAAAATACCTGAAGATTAAACAATCTGTGCGCGAAGTGGGCAGAAATGCCGTTCGCGTGCGTGTGTTTGCCGGCGTTGCGCTTATAGGTATCTCATTATTGATACTCCTTCTGGCCGGGCTTATTCTCGCCCCTTATCTCTCGTCGCTTCCGTATGCCCGCGCAGGGTTTCTTGTCTCCTGCGTGCTTGTGGCTGCTTATCTTTTTTATCGGTGCGTAATCGTTCCGGTCAGGCCTCTGCGGTCAGATGAGAACGTGGCGCTGATGATAGAAAAGCGGCACCCTGGGTTAAAGGACCTGCTGGTGAGTTCTTTCCAGCTAGGCGGGGACATGGAGGACCCGGACAAGCCCGAGTTCTTTTCCCATGAACTTGTCGGTCAGCTGTTCAGACAGACGGAGGAAAGACTTCAGGGTGTAAAGCTGGAAGACGCCGTTGACAGGAGTGACCTCTCAAGAAACGTCAAGGTACTTTTGGGCGCCGTGTGTATTGTTTCTCTTCTGGTGTTCTTAAACCCGGACCTTGTCGGGCGGAGAATCCATCTCTTTTTAAGGCCTGATTCCGGCAAAGCCGTTTTTGTTGAGCCGGGCGCCTCCGTTATCGGCGATATCACCCTGACGTACAGATATCCTGTGTACACAGGTCTGAAGCCACGGACCGTCAGCGGCTCAGGCGGTGACATAAGGGCGGTAAGGGGCAGCGAGGTTGAAATCGTGGCGTTAAGCAGCCATCCTGTTGCCTCGGCCGACATACTAATAGGCGAATCGACCCGGGTGCATATGACGCTTGAGACGCCGAACACCATGAAGGGAAGCCTGATAGTGCTGGAAAACGGGAGTTACCGCCTTGACGTCCTGCCAGAGGGCGGGAAGCTCAGCCACAAGTCCAGGCCCCACAGGATTGTAGTGGAGGAGGACGCGTATCCGGAGGCTAACATACTGTCCCCGGAGGGCAAGAAGGTGGTTAGCGAGAGCGACGTGGTCAAGCTGAAGTACGATGCCACGGACGATTTCGGGCTGAAGGAGATAAGTCTGGTGGTTGGAGAAGGCAGCGGTGCCGAACGTTCAAGGAAGGTACTGAAGGTTATGAGACGGATGGAGACCGAGTATAAAGACACCTTCAACTGGGAGCTTTCCCTTCTGAAACTGTCTCCGGGAGAGAAGGTTCCGTATTATCTGGAGGTGTTGGACAACGACGCGGTATCAGGGCCTAAGGTCGCCAGGTCGAAGACACAGTACATCGAGGTATACAGCATGCAACAACGGCACGAAGACCTCCTCACGCTGCAGGATGAGCTGCTGAAGGAGATGATACGGTTGCTGGCGGAGCATCTGGTTAACCGTCCGGATGCCGCCACGTCGATTGACGACCTGCTGCTGCAACAAGAAGTCCTTCGCCAGCGCAGTGTTGACCTGCTCGTTCTGTTCGACAGGGTACTTGCGGAGATGGAGGACGATGCCCTCGCAAACTACGCGGTTTACTACGGCCTGCAAAACATGCGCGACATGATCTTCCAGCTGAGGGACGAAAAGGAAAAATACCTTGAAGACGCCGTCCGGTACGGTTCTACGTCTATGTCAATGTCTATGTCTCGGTCTATGTCTCGCGCGGAGGTAGATGTAGACGTAGATGCAGATGTAGATGCGGATACGGACATTATGCGCCGTGTTCAATCCATGCAGGACGAAGAGGTTGTAGAGCTGGAGAATGACGTTATGTTCCTGGTGGAATTCTTGAGGAAACAGAGGCTGGACGACGTCCTGCATCAGGAAAGAAAGATACAGGATATTCAAAAGTCACTGACAGACCTTTTGCAGGACCTGGCGGACGGCAAGACGGACGGACTTGATGAAGGGGCCGCGAAGGAGATGCAGAAGCTGGAGGAGATGATTCGGTCCTTGCTTGACAAGCTGCGGCAGATGTCCAGCAATTGGGGAGACGAGTTCCTGAACCTGGAGGCCCTGAAGGGGCTGGAGGAACCGGACTTCAACAAGAAGATACAGGAGATGAGAGACGCCCTTGCCTGGGGTGACACCGAGGCAGCTCTCAAGGCCGCCATGAACGCCGTAAACTCTCTTGAGAAGATGTTGTCCGAGATGGGGCGGCACGCGCAGGAGTATGTGGACTCGACCTATTCAAAGACGCTTCAAGAGATGAGCGAGCTTGACAGGCGGCTCAGGGAGCTGGAAGAAGGTGAGCGCAAGGTGGCGCAACAGACCGAGAAACTCAAGAAAGAGATACAGTCCCGCACCTTTGAGGACATGGACAAGACCCTTGGCGAATTCTTCCAGCGACAGCTCAACAGGCTGGAGGCGATGAAGGACAATCTTTCTCAGATAGAGAAATCCTTTGCGGAGAGCCCCGACGTCTCCGGGTATTCGCAGATGGAGAGAGACGCTGACAGCCTGCTCAAGAAAAGGAACCAGGCGATGCGGAGCCCCTACGACTACGGTGACGTCACCGCCGGCGGCTTCACCGATGAGGAGTACGCAAGCCTGGCCGACAAACTGGGCGAACTGAATGAGGCCAGGAGGCAGAAGCCCCTGCTGGACACGTTCGATGAGATGTCAAAGTCGCTGCCGCAGATACAGGAAAGATTGTCTCAGCTTGAAGAGATGCTAAAGGGTGAAGACTTTAAAGAGTCGCTGGGCCTGGCTCAGGAAACGATGCGGAGCCTCAAGTTCTGGGATTTCCAGGTGCAAAGGCACTCCTTCGAGGGCTCCTCCATGCAGGGAGAAGACGGCTATCCTTCCGATGAAGACGCGCCTGCCGACCGGGAGTTTGAGGAACTGGGTGAGGTAGCCGGCAAGATGGTGGCGGAGGCGAGCGACCTCAACGAGCGGATGGTTGAAGACCTGCAGTCGCTGCAAGAGTCGTTTGAAGAGATGAAGGGGCGCGAGCTGACCGGGGAGGAAAGGAAAGAATTTGACAAGCTTGCCCGGAGGCAGGCAGAACTTGGTGACCAGGCCCAAGGCATGGCAGACTCCATGGAGCAGCTCGGCGGCAGCAACCCTTCCGTGGGCAGCGAGCCGGGCGAGAAGATGGGAGAGGCCCGGATGTTTATGGGCAAGGCCGAGGGCAAGCTGGGCAGCAGGGACGGCCCCGGCGCGCTGATGGACGAGAGAGAAGCGCTATACAGGCTCTCTGAGGCAAGGAAGGGCCTTGGGAAGGCGATGGAGAGGATGTCGAAAGGGATGATGTCGGGCGGGATGTCGATGCCAAAATACGTGATGAGGGGCAACCGCGTCACAGGCGACGGCAGAAGCGGCTTCGCAATGGGCGACGTGGAGATACCTTCCGAAGAGTCATACAAGGTGCCGAAGGAATTCCGCGAAGACATCCTGGAGGCGATGAAAAAGGGCCTGCCCCGCAGGTACAGCGAACTTAACAAGGATTATTACAGGAAACTGGTGGAGTAGCGGCAGAGTTGCCGGTACACAGTTTCGTTTGTCATAGCATGGATGAAAACATATGTATGCGGAAATTCCTGAAAACTCTAATATCGGTATTGATTGTCACAGGCCTTAGTGCCTCCTTGAGCGACGCGCAGGCGCCGCCGCCGCCACCGCCATCACTAAAAGCTGACTCCGGCGGTAACCATACC
>JAUVQR010000203.1 GCA_030598065.1 Planctomycetota bacterium
AACCCCTCCACGATAAGCACTATGCCAAAACAATACATCGTTGTTTCAAGCGCTATCGCTATCACGCCAAACCCCCCGCTCAGAATAAGCGCCGAGACAAAGAGCCACAAAATCACCGCACACATGAGGCACAGAACCGGCATCATTCCGGAGTCACGCACTACTCAACCGTCCATATCTGATGAAGATAGGTTGTCACTCTAACGAAACCCTGGTCACAGTCCCCTTGGGGAAAATAATCCATGACTCCCCGGTACGCTTGTTTGTCACGACA
The DNA here is from genome assembly GCA_030598065.1 of Planctomycetota bacterium. Taxonomy (GTDB): domain Bacteria; phylum Planctomycetota; class Brocadiia; order Brocadiales; family Bathyanammoxibiaceae; genus Bathyanammoxibius. Next base: position 275 of record JAUVQR010000203.1, read on the forward strand.
ACCCTGCCAAAAAGCCCAGACGTACCCGGGTCCATAGGAATCGCCGTGTACACGTCGCCTGGAGTGGAAGGCTCCCCGAACTTGAGGGGTCTGTCGATGTCGATAAAGGACAGGACGAACTGCGCCGCCACTATTATCAGGATAGCGACCAGTAGAAGGCTGCTTAGCCCGGAACCCCAGGAACCCCTTCTATTCTCTTCCACAAAATGTTCCCCCTTGTAACAAAGAAACCTTGCGACATCCCAACACGAATAAGATACCACGCCCACATCCCGGTGAAAACAAAAAAACGGCCGTAAGCCCCTTGAATAAAATACACTAACATCGCCGGAGCCTGTATCTATAAGGGACACGGTCAGTACCCGTTGAATCTTTGGACCCGGGCAAGAGGGTTGTAAGTGACCGTTTAAGTTTATATAATGTCCACATATTAAGAACGTGTATACACCTGATGAGGCATTTTCGACATGCGCATGATGAGGTCCAAATACGACGCCTTCAACCAAGCGGCAGTTGCAAAAAGGATACTGTCAATCACTTCTGAAATATACGAAAAGGTAAGGTCTGAACGTCCGGACAAGGACGAGCATTTCTATCTGGCCACTACGTGGCTGAGAAGGTTTTTCTCCTGTAAGCAAGCGTATCAGCACGGCGAAAAGCTTTCGGATGAAGAATTGGGCAATTTGTCGTGGACCGAGACCATTAATTTTTCCATTCTCACTCCGCCCAACTCCGTAAGGGCAATGGGCCTTTACATGGTGTATAAGGAATGTCCAAAAGAGTACCTGAAGCACGTAAAAGAATACAACACACTGATGGCGTTAGTAACCGAAGTCAAGAAGAACGGGACGTTTATGGACTTCTATAAGCAAATGAACCCCAGGATTGTCATGAAATCCCAGCAGGGGTAGTTTTCTCGGCTACCACACATTGCCGGCATCTCGTACCGCACGCCATTCTCCCGCCGTAATTGCATTCCAGAAGGTTTCCACCACTAAAGACTTGTCTGCAATAATGGATGAATATATAATACGTTAGCGCCTCTTTCACGCGGAACGCCTCAATGGCAGGGCTCGCGTTACATAGTAATATCAAACCGTTTTTCACAAATTTATAGAGGTCACACCTTGCGCACAGCGATAGAGCAAGAAGACGTAAAGAAGAGAATAGAGGCCCTTAAGGCCGAGGTCGGGAAGGTAACCGTCGGTCAGGAAGCGCTTATTGAAGGCATACTGGTGGCCCTCCTCTCCGAGGGCCATATCCTTCTGGAGGGCTACCCGGGGCTGGGAAAGACCATTACCGTAAAGACCCTTGCCAAGGCTATAGATGCAAGATTCCACCGCGTACAGTTCACGCCGGACCTCATACCGGCCGATATCATCGGCTTCGAGATGATAGATCCGACCACGATGAAGACCACCGTACACAAGGGCCCTATATTCACACACCTGCTGCTGGCGGACGAGATAAACCGCGCTCCCGCCAAGGTCCAGAGCGCTCTACTTGAGGCCATGCAGGAGCGGCAGATAACCATAGGCCGCACCACACATCCGCTGGAAAAACTATTCTTCGTACTGGCCACCCAGAACCCCATCGAGGTGACGGGTACGTACCTGCTACCGGAGGCGGAAATAGACAGGTTCATGCTGAAACTGAGGGTGAATTACCCATCCTATACCGAGGAACGGAAGATTACACAGCGACAGGTCACCGACGAAGAGCCAGAAGTTGAGACGGTGTTCAGCCCGTCAGACATACTTGCGCTCAGGCACCATATAGCCAAACGAACCCCTCTGAGGGATGACTCGGCAATCGTAAGATATACGACCAGGATAGTGAGGGCGACCAGACCGGATGAGACGACAAACGGTTTTATAAAGGACCTTGTGCTTTACGGCGCCTCTCCCAGGGCATCCATCTCGCTTGCCAAGGCGGCCAGGGCCCACGCGTTTTTAAGGGGTGATGACACGGTTCTCCCGGAACACATCCAGGCCATGGCCTACCCCGTGCTGCGACACAGGATAATCCTTACCCACCAGGCGGAGTCCAAAGGCGTGGACCCCGACGCGGTCATAAGGGACGTGCTTGAGCGGGTGCCGAGGTTTGAATAGCAAGGACTGTCATCATAATGAGCCAAAGACAGGTAAAGAGAAAGATACAACTGTATTTCCGTCGCCTGGCCACCAACCTATTTGAAGGCCCATTCACCAGCTCAGTCAGTGGCCCAAGGGGTATGGAGCTGGACGAGATACGGGAGTACCAACCCGGCGACAGCCTCCGTTCGATTGACTGGAAGACGACGGCAAAGTCGGGAAGGCTTCACATCAGGGTACAACTGCCGGACCGAAGGACGCCGGTGCTCTTCCTCATCGATAAGAGCGGTTCCAAGAGGTTCGGGGCCTCCAATGCGGTAAAGGAGGACATTATGTTCTCCGTCCTCTCCATACTGGCAGAGGCCGCCGGTGAGAGTGACAGCCCCATGGGTCTTCTCAGTTTCACAGACCGCGTAGAGAGATATCTCCCACCGTACATGAATCAGCGCCAGCTTTACCGGTTAATCAACCTATTGAAGAGGGATGAGCCTCACAGTCTGCTCACTGACCTGGATTCGGCCTTTTCCTACGTGAACGGACTGAATTTGCGGCAAAGCGTGGTCTTTATACTGTCTGACTTTATCGCTGAAGACAATTATGAGGCCTCGTTATCGTTACTCTCCAGGAAGCACGAGGTTATTCCGGTCATCATCAAGGACGTGCGTGAAGATGAGCTACCGCGGGCGTGGGCGTTTCTGACGGTGCGAGACCTGGAAAGCCGGGAGATGGGCGTGCTCGACCTCTCACAGCCCCTCACCAGGGAGCGGTATCTTGAACGCTTTATGCGCCTTGGCCTTGACCATATCGTCGTAGACACGGGCGAGGCAGAAGGTGTATGGAGAGACAGGCTGGCGAATTTCTTCAATAAGCGGGCAAGAATAAGAAGGGCGGTAAGAAGATGAAAAGACTCTTTTTCGCGGTCCTTACCACCTCGGCGTTGATGTGTCTGCACCCAGACTACGTATCCGCCTACACCGAGTCCGACACAAAGACCGCTCCCGAGCCTGCCTCACCCGGCGAAATCCTTACCCCATCTGAACAAAAACCCATAGAGATATGGACCTTTCCCAGCGCACACCGGTTGATAACGGGTAAGGCCCTGATACTGACCGTGCAAGTAATATGGCGGCTCGGCATAAACGTACAGCTCGACGAC